>JAFZRB010000047.1 GCA_017620115.1 Clostridia bacterium
AGGCTGATACCATGCCCACCCGTCCGGATGATATGGCGATCCGCCTGAACAGGGCGCTGGCGCTGCTAGAAGGCATGAATCTGCCGGTTTACTGCGACTGATGAAAACGAGCTTCCCGGCGCGCCGGAAAGCTCGTTTTGCGTCTACCATGTCAGCGAGAAAGCGGACTCGCCGCCGGAAGGGGCGTAGTCGATCAGGTAGAGGGTCTCCAGCGGCTTCATGCCGATGTTCGACACCAGCCGCGGCACGAAGGTGCGCGTGGAAATCGACGGTTTTGCCGGGCCGGACAGGATGCAGCCCGCGATGCGTACCGTCCCATCCGGTTCTACCGTCGGCTCGACACGCGTCACGATGCGTTCCACGACCGATTGCGCGCCGGTGACGCTGTCGCGCAGCTCCACGCCGTCCGGCAAAAGACACCATGTGCGGACGACCGTCACACCCCCGATGTCGTAGGCCGCCGACAGGTCGATCACGATCTCGTCTTCCGATGCGGAAATGACCCGCGCCGCGCGGGCCCGGCCGGGCTTCTGGCCCTGACCGTTGATGATGGGCAGGCTGTGCCCCTCGGACATGGCGCAGATGTAGTCGGTATAGCGCCTTTCTGTGAAATACCACTTGTCGTACTCCGGCCAGCCCGGATCGTCCAGCACGTATTCGCCATTGTGGATTACGACGAAGCTGCCCACGTCGTTGTGATTGTGTGACTCGTCGTTGTGGCCGCCTTTGCAGGCGAAATGATACCCCGGCCGGTTGCGGATGAACACCTGCGAGATCGGGAAATCAAACTGCGGAACGCTGTTTTCTTCGCCTGAGAGCGCCTCGTCATACCAGTAGAGATTGCGCATCATCTCAAAGAAGCGGCAGCGCGCCTCGTCGCCGAACATCGCCGCGCGGGATTCGTCCGGCAGGGGCAGCTCGGGATATTCCTTTTTCAGGAAGTGATACAGCCCGATGTTGAAGTTCAGCCTGTGAGGCGAATCGGCGAACGGAAGCGTCATATTGCCGTCGAAATAGGTGTAGAAGCCATAGCGGGCGATGGCGCGCACCTTGTCGCGCTTAAAGTAATCGATCTCGCCGCGCGTGTATTCCCGCAGCAGGTTGGCCGCATATACGAAGCTCTCGAACCCATAAGACCAGTACAGCGCGCCTTCGGTGCAGTAGCCGTCGTCCTGATAGCTGGAGAGGAAATCCTCCAGGCTGTCCATCAGGTTGGGGAGGGCCCGCCTGAATTCTTCATCGAGCCCCAGATAGATGAACGTTGTGATCACGCCGTGCGCGCATACGGACGACCAGTTGCTCCTGCTCCACTTGCTTGGGGCTTTGAGGTACGGCTCCACGATGCGCCGGCGGAGCTCGTACAGCATGCGGGCGCACACCTCCGGGTCGAGCCGGTCGCGGCAGAGATACCATATTTCAGCCAGCATGAACGCGGTTTCGGAGGCGAAGAGGTCTATGCGCGTGATCTCCTCTTCGATGGTGTGCTCCTTCGCGATGTGCGCGGGCAGCGCCCAGGTGTATTCTTCGCAGATGGCGCACAGCGTGTCCTCCAGGTCTGGAAGGTACTCCTCATGTCCGGAGAGCGCCATGGCGGCGAACACATCGCACCTCTTGCGCACGTCGAAGTAATAGGCCTCATACTCAACGCGGCTGCCGGTCGTCTGGTACAGCCTGAACACGGAATACGGTATGGCGGGAATGGGTCTGGCGCGGTATTCCTCCGCCATCCGGGGAAAATCCTTCAGATAGCGCCGCGTGTAGCGGTTGTCCGGTATGCGCTTCGAGAGAAAGTTGTACATGGCCGTCTCCTTTTCCGCGTCAGTCGTCGTATTCCACCAGCATCACCGCGTCGCAGTGCCAGCCGCCGGTGTGGGCGGCGTAGACGCCCTCGTGCCAGTAGACGGGCAGGTTGTCCTGCGCATGGATCGGCACGATGGGCCGCCAGATCTTCTGCTGATCGGGCGTCGCCAGGCGGCGGATCACCTGTTCGAGGCCGTAGGTCGCGCCGCGATCTGCCGAAACATAGCTTTCCAGAAGGCGCTCCGCGCCGTCGAAGCGGGCGATGAACACGCGGTCCGTGTTGATCGTCTCGCCATGATGCCGCGCGTGGATACCCGCGGCGCCCACGCCGTAATAGCAGGCCATGCCGCCCACGTAGGTCTGCGAACCGTCCAGCTGCGTGTCCGGCGAGAGGAATTCGCCGCCCTTGCATATGGGCGCGGACAGCCGGAAGCCGTCTTCCCGCCAGGAGGCGATATAATACGTGATGGTCTCGGGCCTGTTGAGCTCGAACGTCGCCAGACCCACACGGTACGGAAGCGTCGGCGCGACTTCGAGCAGGCGCACGGTCGTGCCTTCCGGCGAATCATACACGACATCCAGCGCGCTCAGCGTCAGCTCGCCCGCTTCGCCTTCTGCGAACAGGCTCATGCCGTTTTGCCTGCCGTCCAGCCGCAGCAGACTGCCTTCGTCGTCGAAGATGCCCGCGCGGATGGTATGATCTTTCGAGATGCGCGGATGGCCGTACAGCGCGAAGAACCACTGTTCGCGGATACCGCTTTTTTCATCCAGCACGAGCTGTTTGCGCACATCGAAATAGAACAGCCCGCCCGCGTCCGATTTGAGGAAGGTGTGCGGCGCGCTCCAGGTCTCGCCCTCGTCGGGGGAGCGGCGGAACTCCCACGTGACGCTGTTCACGCGCGTGAACAGCCACAGCTCATGCCGCCTTGTGTTCTCGAACAACTGCGCGTAGGTCACGCTGCTCTGATAGGTCAGCACCTTTTCGGGGCCGAAGCTTTCGATGTCGTAGGGCCTGTCCGTCACGCGGTATTTGAGCGTGTGCGTGGCGGCATGGGCGGTGTAGGCCACGATGATCCGCCCGTTCTCCATGATGCAGATGGAGGGCGAGTTGTGCTCGTCCGCGTAGGAGCCGTTCAGGCGGCACAGGCACACGTCGCGGCTGAGCGCGCGGCTGCACTTGGCGTCCAGCTCCTTTACGTGAATTTCGCCCATGTCGGTAAAATAAGCGATGTACGTCTTGCCGTTCATGCCCACGACGGCCTTTTCATTGATCCACCAGTCCGTGTTGGCGCGCTTGATGCGGCGTTCCACGGCCCTGTCGCTGATGATCATTTTCTCTTCACCCGCTTTCTTATCTGTTTATGATCAGCCCTTCAGCGAGCCGATCATAACGCCCTTGACAAAGTACTTCTGAATAAAGGGATAAACGCACAGGATCGGAACCGTGGCCACGACGATCAGCGAATACTTGAGCAGATCCGCCATGCCCTGCATCGCGATGGCCGATTCGGGATCGACGATGTCGCTCACGTCGATCTGGTTCATGACCAGGATCTCCCGCAGGAATATCTGCAGCGGATACTTGTTGGAATCCGACAGGTAAATGAAGGCGCTGAAATAGGAATTCCAGTGGCCGATGGCGTACTGCATGGCGATAACCGCGATGACCGCCTTGGACAGCGGCAGGACGAATTCAAAGAAGAAGCGGAAGTCGCTGCAACCGTCGATCTGCGTCGCCTGAAGCAGGTCGTCCGGGATCGTCGAGTTGAAAAAGGTGCGCGTGACGATCATCTGGGATACCCCCAGCGCGCCGGGCAACACCATGACCCACACGCTGTTGAGCAGCCTCAAATCGCGCATCACGAGGTAGGAGGGGATCATGCCGCCGCCGAAGAGCATCGTGAAAGTAAACAGAAAGGTAAAAAAACCGCGGTGAGGGAGGGTTTTCCGCGCCAGCGGATAGGCGCAGATGAGCGTGATCGAGACGTTGATAAACGTTCCCAACACGGTGTAGAGAATGGTGTTTCGATAGCCAATCCAAACGCGGGCGTTGTCAAACACGCGCTTGTAACCCTCCAGACTCGGATCGACCGGCCAGAACACCACCTGGCCCGTACTGACGGCGTTGGCGGAGGAGAAGGAGCAGGAGAGGATGTAGATGAGCGGGTAAAGTACCAGCAGCGTCAGCAGGATGACCACGGCGTAACTGATGGCGTAGAAAACCTTGTCGTCAGTGGAACGGCGCAGCTTCATGCGCCGCCGGTTGAGCCTGACCGCCTGGTTTTTCATCATGTTCTTCGCCCTCCTTCCTTACCACAGACTGGTTTCGCTCACGCGGCGGGAGATCATATTGACCGTCGTGATGAGGATCAGATTGACAACGGAATTGAACATGCCGATGGCGGTGGAATAGGAATAGTCGTTGCCGACGCCCGCCCCCAGGCCCTTTTTGTAGACGAAGGTGGAAATGATTTCGCTGGCGCTGAGGTTCAGGCTGTTCTGCATGAGGTAGGTCTTTTCAAAACCTATGCTCATGATGGAGCCCATTCTGAGAATCAGCATGATGACGATCGTCGGGACCAGCGCCGGGAAATCGATGTGAATGACGCGCTGGAAGCGGGACGCGCCGTCCACCTCGGCAGCCTCGTGTAGCTCGGCGCTTACGTTGGTCAGCGCGGCGATGTAGATGATCGAGTTGTAGCCGAAGCCCTGCCACACGCCCGACCACACGTAAAGGTGCTTGAAGGCCGCCGGCTTCGCGAAGAGATCGGAGGCCATATTGCCCGTCAGCGCCTGATAAGCCTTCCCATACAGGCCGATCATCGGATGGAAGATCTGCATCAGCATGCCCACCAGAACGACGGTCGAGATGAAGTGGGGCATATAGGTGATGGTCTGGACGACCTTCTTGAGTTTATTGTGCTCCACCACATTGAGCACCAGCGCGAACATGATGGGGAAGGGGAAAGCCGCCAGAAGGGCGTAGATCGAAAGCGTCAGCGTGTTGACGATGACCGCCTGGAACTGATAGGCGTTGAAGAATTTGATGAAGTTCTTGAAGCCGACCCACGGGCTGCCCCAGATGCCCTGAACGATGTTGAACTTCTTAAAGGCGATCTGCAAACCGAACATGGGCCAGTAAGCGAAGATCAGAATGTAGGCCACCGGGAGGATGAGAAAGACATACAGCTGCCAGTGCTGTCTGTATCTCTTGATCTGTTTGCTGAGCATAGCCGTTTCCTTTCTGAGCGCATCGGTCCGGGCGCGTCAGGGCCGCCTGAACGGAAGCGACCCTGCCCCCACTGACAGAGAGCAAGGTCGCGTTCGGGGCAGCCGTTCAGTTGCCGTTTTTCTTTAGTTCTCGCCGTACATGCGGGCGTAGCAGCTGTTGACGGCGGCCATATACTGATCGAGGCCCATCTTGCTGAACTCGCCGACGTAGGCGTCCCATTCATTCTCCACGTCGCGCACGCCGGTGATGAACTCGGAGAAGGACTGCAGCACGTAGCCGTTGATGGTCGCGCGCAGCTCGGTCACGACTTCCTGCTCCTCCTCGTTGAACACCAGTCCATTGACGATGGGCTTGGCGGTCTCATACTCGCCCATGATGTTCTGACCCATGGCGTAGGCGGCGTTGTAAGCCAGCGCGTCGGGCGCGGCGGCCTGGCCGGCGGTCACGCGGTCGCTCAGGATGCGCGGGCCGGTCTGCGCCCACCACTGGTTCTGCAGCACGCCCCAGGAGGAGAGAACCTGCATGAAGGGCTTGAAGCCCAGGGTCTCGAAGGTGCCCACGGCCTCTTCGGAGGGCTGGATCCAGTCGACGCCCTCTTCGCCGTAGCGGGTCCAGATGCTCATGAGATCGGAGCACAGATAGTCGCCCAGGCGGAAAGCCGCGACGGGCTCTTTGCAGTTGACGGTGATGACCATGCCGATGCCGGGCACCTGCTCGGTCCACTGATGGTTCTTCACGCCGTTGGGGCCCTCCAGCGGGTCGAGGCAGGTGTAGAAGCCGCGGCGGGGATCGGTGGCGCCTAGGTTGGTGGCGGAGATGCGGGCCACGCAGCCGACGACTTCGGGCTCAGGATTCATGACGGCGGTCAGGGACGCGGCGTCCTGCGTGATGGAAAGCTCAGAGATGAGGCCCTCCTCCACTAGGGAGCGGATCCATTTCACGCCTTCCTTCCATTCGTCCTTGTTGGCGGCGAACTCGATGGTGCCGTCGTCCATGCGCAGATAGTAGTTCTCCTGCGTATAGATGAAGGGGTTCATGAGGAATCGCATCAGGTTGGAGCCCAGGGTGTTCTTCTCGCCCATGAGCGGGATCTCGTCGGCCTCGCCGTTACCGTTCGGGTCGCTGTTCTTGAAGGCGCGGAGCATATCGGCGAATTCATCGGTGGTCTTGGGGAATTCCATGCCAAGCTCGTCGAGCCAAGGCTTGTAGACCAGCATGCGGCTGCCGGAGAGGCTGTTGTTCAGGAAGCCGTGATAGTAGAACACGCCGTAGATCTCGCCGTCGTAGCAGGTGACGAAGGGCAGCAGATCTTCCTTTTTCAGGTTGTTCAGCGCGAGTGTCTCGTCGATGAAGCCGGTCTCGGTCTGATAGTACTCGGTGGTGGGAATAATCATGCCCATCTGGCCGTACTTGACCAGATTGCCCGTGCCGCCCAGACCGTGCATGATGACGTCCGGAAGCTCCTGGCCGCCCGCCATCATCATCAGCTCGACCTTCTGAATCAGCTCGTTGCCGTCGCTGGGCAGCTCGACGAACTGCAGATCCACGTTCAGATCCTTTTCAATGCGCAGCGTCTGAGCGTTGGTTTCCCAGTCCTCGACCACGGAGCTCTGGGGCACGCCGACGGTAAAGGTGATGGTTTCGCTGGACAGCGGAATCTCACCGGGCGCCGAGAGCTCGACGGCCATGGCGGACGATGAAACCGCAAGCGCCGCGACCATCAGGAGCGCGAAGAAGCAGCGAAACTTTTTCATTAAGGATACCTCCTTCATTCTTGCGCGATTCTTAATATCACGCCATTTTCTACGCTATATCTTAACACCCGCATTCCTTGATGTCAAGAACAAATCGTAAGGATTGTTAAGGAAAATGCGCTTGACAACGCATCCTCCTCCTGTATAATGAATGCAGCCGGGGCCTGAAGAAACGGAGGGGTAAAAGTGAAGGATATCTATCTGGAGATCATGGAGAAGGCGGTCGGCGCCTATACGGTGCCCCTGATCGAGGACTATATCGCGCAGGTTCGCCGGGAAGGCCTTACAGAGCACGGCTTTCCCCGGCTGACGGCGGACGTCGGCATCCTCGTCGCCCACGGGCGCATGACGCATCTGCGCGGCCTGTTCGTCGAACTGATGGATCTCTGCTGCCGGGAAATTCCCGTCGCCTTCAAACGCTCCGGCGGCCGCGTTGGCAATGAGTTCAGCGTGAAGGAGATCGTCATGTGCCTTCTGACACTGGAGGAATACGATGCCTTTCCGGAGGAGATCGGCCGCTGGAAGGAAGCCATCCGCGCCATGGATCCCTACGCCATTTACGGCCAGATCGCGCCGGTTCCGCCCATCCCCATGGCCAACTGGGCGGCCTTTGCCGCCGCCAGCGAACAGCTTCGCATCTATGCCGGGCTTGGCGCGCCGACAAGCGCCGCCTTTGTGGACAACCAGGTAGCCTCCCAGCTCTTCAACTTCGATGAGAACGGCATGTACCGCGATCCCAACGAGCCATTTGTGTATGATCTGACCACCCGGCTTCAGCTGAGCCTTGCCATGCATTACGGCTATAACGGCTCAAACAGCAAGGCGCTGGGCGATTATCTGGCGCTGGGCAGCGTTCAGACGCCGCTCATGCAGTCTGTCACCGGCGAGATCCCCTTCGGCGGCCGCAGCAATCAGTTTCTGCACAACGAACCGACCTTCGCCGCGCTCTTTGAATATGAAGCGCGCCAGCACAAAAAGAAGGGCGACCTGAAAAAGGCGGGGCAGTGCAAGGACGCCGCCATGCTCTGCGCCCGCAACACGCTGGGCTGGCTGAACACCGAACACGTCTACCACATCAAGAACGGCTACGATCCCTTCAGCGGCTTCGGCTGCGAGGCTTACGGCTATTTCCACAAGTACATGGTGACGGTGGCTTCCTTCGCGCATTTCGCTTATCTGCTGGCGGACGACACCATCGAACCGCAGCCCTGCGCGGCCGCCAGCGAAAACCACATTCACAGTACCAGCGAGCACTTTCACAAGACCTTCGTCAAGTTTGGCGATTATTTTCTCGAATACGAGACCCGCGCGGATTTTCATTACGACTGCAACGGGCTGGGCCGCGTCCACCGGCGCGGCGCGCCTTCTCCCATCTGCCTCTCCGTGCCCGTCACGCCGACGCCGAGTTATGGCCTGGACATAACGAATCCCGGCCCTCTGTCCGTCTGCGCGGGCATGGAAGCGGACGGAAAAACGCAATTCTCCTGCGAGGAAGGCACGGTCTTTGAGCTGATGGAGCAATCCGTTTCTGAAAAAGCGGCCCGCGTGCACTGGCGGGTCACCCTGCCGAACGGGTGCGCGTTCACCGAAGATTGCACTGTCGATGGAACGGGCGTCGCGCTTCGCTACGCCAGCGAGGGCGATATATCAGTCCGCCTGCCTCTTTTCGAAACGGACGGCTGGCGCAAAAGCCGCGTCGAATGCGACGGTGCGTCCTGCCGCGTGCTCTACGAGGGCTGGCAATGCCGCTATGACGCCGACGCGCCAATCCTCCCGCAGCCCGAGGCATACGCCAACCGGAACGGACACTATCGCTCTGCGTTGATCCGTGGGGATAAGAGCGTGCAGATTCATATTTCCATCGAAAAAGCGAGATGACGGATAGAATGGATCGCACGCGCGGTAATATGGCCTGCGACAAGCGGTTCTGCGCCGTCTGCGTGACAATCGCCGGGCGTCGGAGAATCGTTTTTCTTCTGCACGAGCAATTCATCCGGATCAGCTGATCGGGCAATCTTCAAACGTACGCAGATATGCGCGATAAAGAAAGCGGGGGGATGAAGCGGGTAAAGCCGAATCGGTCAGCGTCGTCTTCGGCGCTGCAGGTCAGGCGCAGGAGCATTCACAGCTCTGCCCGGGCGAACCGGCGCAGGATATCCGGCTTGGAAACGGGCAGGATACGCAGGCGCGTTTCTCCGGCGAGAGGGAGCGCGGTAAAGCCCTCCTCGGTCTGCCAGCCGCTTTCGAGGCGAAGCTCGGCCGCGACGCCTTCGGGAATGCTGACTTCCAGCAGAATGTCTTCGCCGTCCCGCCGCCAGGCGACGCGCACCGGCCCGGCCGCCGTTTCTAGCGAACCGGAGGCGTGGTTGAGCGCGGCGATGAACGAGGGCGCGATATGGACTTCCCGCGGATCCTCTCCGAAGGGATTCAGGCGGATGCCGGCCAGATTTCTGAGGAACCAGTTGGCGACATCGCCCGTGAAGTGGTGATTGCAGGAGCTCTGAACGCGCTCGATGGGAGAGAACAGTTCCCAGAGGGTGTTCGCGCCGTGGGCGATCCAATAACCGTAGGAAGGAAAATCGGGCTTTGTGATCATGCGGAAGGCCAGGTCGCTGCGCCCGAAGCGGGAGAGCACGTGAAAGATCACCCGCAGGCCATGAATGCCGCAGTCGAAGGAACCGCCGTTTTCCTCGATCAGCCGCAGCAGTACCTCGAAGGCGGCTCCGGCCTCGCCCGGTTCAAACAGGCCGTAATAGAGGGCCATCGCCTGCGCTGTCTGGCAGCGGTAGATGGCGCGCGCCTCGTCCAGGTTCAGGAGGTAGCGCCGCGCCGCCGCGCGCAGTTCGCCGCCGATCCGGCGGGCATACATGGCTTCGTCCTCCTGTACGAGAGCCTCAAACAACCGCGCCGCCTTGCGGAAGAGATCCATCGTGATTACGGTGGACGTAAAGACGCGCGGCGCCTTCGGCATGCTGACGTGTCCGCGGGCCGCCTGGCACCAGTCGCCGCCGCCGCCGAAATCGACCAGCCCGCGTCCGTTGCGCAGCGCGGCCAGGTAGCGCAGGCTGCGCAGGATGGCGGAGGCGTTCTCTCGCGCAGCCGTGAGTTCGCCGCGGTAGATCCAGATCTGATAGGGCAGCTCGATGAGCGCGCCGTCCCAGGCGGGTCCCCAGGTGTGATAACCCCAGTCGAAGGTGGGCACGATGCCAGGCAGCGCGCCGTCTTCGCGCATAGCGGGCCGGAAGCCGCGAAGCCATTCGGTCAGGTTCCGCTCGCAGGAGAACAGGGCGGTCATCTGCTCGGCGGAAATCATCGCGTCGCCCAGCCAGAAGTTTTTCTCACGATGCGGGCAGTCGGTGGGGTAGTGGCAGAAATTGGTGCGGTCAGTGCGCAGCGTGGCCTCCCAGATGCGGTTGGCCGTCTCGTCCGAGCAACGGAACCAGGCGCGCTGGTTCAGCGCGGTGTGCAGTATGACGGCGCGCAGAGAAATCTGTTCCGGCTCCGCTCCCAGCACCAGGCAATACTGGAAACCGTGTATGGTGAAGGTGGGCTCCCAAACCTCCTCATCGTCGCCGCGGCAGATGTACACGTCCCGGTGGTTGTAGCGGTGCGGCAGGAAATGGAAGCCGCGCAGGTCGAGCCCGCTGTCGGAGCGGCGCACCGTCGTATCAGCGCCGCCCGCGGGATTGTCGCCCAGGATCTCGCCGTACTGGAGGACGATCTTCTGGCCGGGCCGGGAGTTCCGCACCGTGAGGCGCACGACGCCGGAGATGTTCAGGCCGAAGTCATAGATCCAGCCTTCTCCCTCCTCGCCTTCGCCCCAGGGCAAATCGGGCATGGATTCGGGCAGCGCGGGAAAGATGGAGATGCCGCCCCGGTGCCGGGATACGGGCTCCAGCTCGCCCGCTGGGAGGATCGGATCCAGATCGGCGGGCGCAGGCTTTCCGCGCGGCGCGGGCGCGGGAACGGCGGGCGTCCAGCCTGCGTCGTCAAAGTCGGGGAGCAGCCAGCCGGCCTGTTCCCGGCGGGCGTCGTACCACTCCCCGGCGCGCATGTCGTCAAAGAGGATGGCGGAGGGAGCGGTGAGGAAATCGGCGGCCGTGAAGCGGACGGTTTCGCCGTCAGCCTGCTCCACGCAGGCGCTGAGAGCGACGGAGGGAGCGGCGCGCCACGGCGCCCGGTCGTAATCCCAGACCTGGCCGCCCACGCAGTTGCAAATGCCGTTTCCCAGCAGCAGGCAGACGGCGTTGCGTCCCGGCCGCAGGCAGGGCAGCAGGTCGTAGGTGTCATAGGAGAGAATGTG
>JAFZRB010000381.1 GCA_017620115.1 Clostridia bacterium
GGCACCTGATCGTAGTTCCACTGCGCGCCGAAACTGTCGGGATGACGCCCGCACAGGATGGCCTGGCGGGCCGGCGCGCACACGGGCAGCGGCGTGAAAGCGCGGGTGTAGACCACGCTTTCCGCCGCGAGGCGATCGAGGGCCGGGGTTTTGACCGGCCTCAGCCCTCGATAGCCCAGGCTGTCATGCCGAAGCTGATCGGCATTGATGAGCAGTAGGTTCATTACTTGTCCCAGGGCAGCTTGATGCGGGAGATATCGCCGTGCATCGGCGGGAGCATCTCCGGCACGACCAGCGCGCCGCCGTTTTCATACGACTTGATCGCGGCGAAGGTGTATTCAAGGGTGGCGAGGGCATCCCGTCCCGACGCGCGGATGTACTCGTAGGGCACCTTGTTGGTAAGGTCTTCGAGGAAGGCATTGATCCGGCGCGGGAAGGTGGCGCCGAAGCTGCTCACGCCGTAGTCGGTGGTGACGGGCTCGGGCGTGGCCTGGTTCATGGTGCCGCGGCTGGTATCGAATTCCTTGGGATCCCAGATGTGCAGCTTTTCCACGCAGTTCTCGATGGCGAAGGTGCTCTTCGCGCCGCAGTGCTCATAGCTCCACCAGCCGCCGTAGCCGAACATGGCGTCGCCGCGCTGGGTGATGAGGTAGCCCACGCCGCCGTTCGCGAACTTCACGTGAATGGAGTTGATGGACAGCATGGCGTCTTCCGCGGTGCGGCGCACGCCGGGCTTGTCCAAGAAGGCCTGGATGGCGATGATGTCGCCGCAGAAATAGCGCATCACGGAGAAGGGATGCGCGCAGAAAGCCTTCAGGTGGGACTAGGGCATCTGCCACTGCTGGGGCATCATCTTGCTGTAGGCGTCCTGCGTGCCGTTGAAGCCCACCTTGTGGATGCAGTAGATGAGCTCGCCCACCTTGCCCTCCAGCTGGCGCTTCTTGGCGTCCTCGGCGGGCTGGGTGAAATAGTGGTTCAGGTCGCAGGCCAGGTACAGCTTGTTCTTCGCGGCGTAGTCGACCAGCACGCGGGCGTCGCGGATGTCGGCGCAGATGGGCTTTTCGACCAGCACGGCCTTCTTGTAGCTCAGCGCCAGCATGGCCGGCTCGAAGTGCATGGAGCCGTTTTCGTAACCGGAGGTGGTGATGGACACCACGTCGATCTCCGGCATGGCCTTGAGCATCTCTTCCTCGTCGTAGAACGCGCGGCAGCCGAACTTCGCGGCGGCCTCGTCGGCCTTTTCCTTCACCAGATCGCACACGGCGACCAGCTCGGCCAGGGGGTTCTCCTTATAGCAGGTTGCGTGGGTGTTGCCGATGCCGCCCATACCGACGACGGCGCATTTCAATGCCATGTTGTTGTCCTCCTTGCTTATTGGTGGTGTATTGTTGACATTTCAGACGCAGTAATCCCTGCACGCCTGAATGTAGGCGACCACGTTTTCCACGGGCACCTCGGGCTCCAGCAGGTGCGTGGGGCAGACGTACAGCCCGCCCTTCTTTCCGGCGATATCCAGGTTCTCGAACACCTTCCTGCGCACGTCCTCCGGCGACCCGAAGGGCATCACGCTCTGCGTTCCGATGGTTCCGTGAAACGACAGCCTGTCGCCGAAAGTATCGTGTATTGTCCGGAAATCCATGCATTCCGGCTGCACCGGGTTCAGAACGTCGATGCCGGCCTCGATGAGCTGGGGAATCAGCTCGGTCACGCGGCCGCAGGAATGATAGAAGATGAGAAGCGCCGGATTGACGGATCGCGCGGCGTCGATCACCTTTTTGAGGCGCGGTTTGATCCACTCGCCGTACAGGCCCTCGCTCATCATGATGGTGCGCTGCATGCCGATATCGTCGCCCAGGAACACGCCGTCCGCGCCGGCTTCCGCGAAGCTCACCGCGCGCTGGACGGCCAGGTCGGTCACCCGGTCCAGCAGCGCCTCGGCCATGGGGTCTTCCGACATCATGTCGCACATCAGGTTCTCCATGCCGCGCATATACCAGGCCGTTTCCCAGATCGTGCACTGCATGGAGCCGATGGCGGGCCGGGCGGCCGCGTGAAGCGCTTCCGCCTGTTCGCGCTGCCGCGCGAGCCCGTCCGTCCGGAAAACCGGGAAGGGATAGGCTTCGATCTGCTCCACCGAGTCGAAACGCTCCATGGGATGGTGCATGTAGGTCATATGGTAGGCGAACGCGGAGCCCGGCTCATGGGCGACGCCCCAGTGATCGATCCGGGTGCCGGGTCTGAAGGATTTATCGGAGTAGTAATCCCTGAGAAACACGTCGTCCGGCGCGCGCTCCACCGGCAGGTCGCCGATGAAGCCCTCTCCGGGGGGCAGACGCAGGCCATGCTCGCTGACGTAGGCGTCGTAGCGCTTTTGAAGATCCGGGCACATCGAGAAGCAGACCGGCATGTAGTCGTAGCCCGTCCGACGCGCGATGGAGATGTAGTTCTCGCGGCAGGTCATCATGAAACATCGCCTCGCCTCTGGGATGATCAGTCGTTCTGCGTTCTGTACTGCGAGGGCGTGACGCCCATCTCGCGCTTGAACTCGCGCGAGAAATGGCACAGGCTGCGGAATCCCACCTGCCGCGCCACGTCGCTCACGGCGGCGCCGGCCTGCAAAAGCTCCATCGCGCGGGCGAAGCGGTAGCGCCTGAGGTATTCCTGCGCGGCGATGCCGATCATCCGGCGGAACTGCCGCGAGAGGTAGTCGGCCGAAATGCCGGCCTGCGCGGCGATGCCGTGCACGGTGAGGCCGCAGTCGGCGTAATGCCCATCGATATAGCTGATCGCCTGCGCGACATAGGCCGAATACGCGCCGCTCTCCTCGTCGCCGCCCACGTGGGCCAGATACGCGCGCGCGTATTCCACCAGCAGGCAGTTGAGCAGGCTCCTGAGCCGGATGCGCCATCCCGCGGGGTGCGTTTCACATTCCTCGTGCATCCAGGCGATCAGGCGCAGGAAGGACTTGCGCTCGCTGAGCGTGAGGTGAAGCCTCGGCGGGCCGACGGTGAGATCGGGGCTGAAGAGCCTGTCGAGGCCGGGCATTTGCTGCAGCGCGTCAAAGCTTTCCCCAACGGCCTCCGGCCCGAACAGGCAGTTATAGATGCGGGTGACGCGGTTGCCGCTGTACTTATGGCTGACCCAGGGCTTGAGGATGAAGATATCCCCTTCCATGAGCAGCGTCACCGAGCCGCCGGAATCGTGCAGGCAGAAGCCGTCGGTCACGTAGACCAGCTCGTAGAAGTCGTGGTCATGCCGGTCCAGCGTGGTGTGGTAGGCGGTCATGACGCGCACGGCGGGTTCGCCCGGCGCGATCAGCGAATCCAGATGGAGTGTGTTTGGCATGGGAGGCCTCGCATTACTTCCCAAACATTTCGTCCAGGTAGACGACCCGGCCGGTATTGAGCGATTCGATGGCCGCATGGATCACCTGCTGCGCCTTGAGGCCCTGCAGGCCGCTGCCGTCGATGTCCTCCGGCTTCACGCCGGCGTCCACCTGGCGCACGAAGCAGCGGATGCGCTCGCGGAAGGTGTCGTCGAAGTTCGAGTAGCCGCCGAACACGGGGTTGGTATACACGCGCTTCTCCGGGTTGCCGGCGGGATACAGCGTGGCTTCGCGCCACATATCCTCGAACACCAGCCGTCCCTTGACGCCCGCCACCTCGCACCGCTCCATGGGATGGCCGCGCGCGATGTCGTAGCTGGAGGTGAGATGGCCTACCGCGCCGCACTTGAACTTCATGTTGATGCTGGCCGTCGACCAGATGGTGCGGCCGGGCGCCTTCATGGCGAAGCACTGAACGGCTTCCACGTCGCCCATGAAATAGCGGATGATCTCGCAGGAATGCGGGTTGAGCGCCTTCAGGTGATAGTAGGGCGATTCAAAATCCTGCGGTTTGCCGATCCACAGCGCCATGTTGCAGAACAGCAGGTCGCCGATGAGACCCTCGTCCTGCCATTTCTTCGCGGCGCGTGCGGCGGGGGTGAAGCGGTGATTGAAGTCGATGGCGAAGCAGCGGCCCAGCCGCGCCGCGGTGTCCACCATCTTCTGGCCGTTCTCGATGAGGTTGCTGATGGGCTTTTCGCACAGCACGTGGCAGCCGGCTTCCAGCGCCTGGATGGTGGGCAGGTAGTGGTCGGATGAATACTCGTAGCCGCCGGTGGCGACGGAAACCAGATCGGGCTTTAATTCCTTCAGCATGGTCGGCGCGTCCAGCCAGTAGGGAACGCCGAGCTTTTTCGAGGCCGCGACGGCGCGCTCCTCGTTGATGTCGCACACGCCTACCAGGTCGACGAGCTCGTCCTCCTGGTATATGCGCGCGTGCAGGTTGCCGATATGCCCAAGGCCGATGACGCATACTCTGAGCATGATATGTACCTCCGGGTCATCAGCGGTTGGCAATTGCCAATCGCTGATGACTGACTGCTGATTGATCGTTATTTTTTCTGCTGCAGCTTCACCGCGTCGGCGATGCCGCCGATGTACTTGCTGTCGTAGGCCTCCTGGGAGGACTTGAACGGACGGTTGTTCATGAGGAAGTTGGTGTAGATGGGCGCGGGACGGCCGGTTTCCTTCTCACGCTTGGCGATCCAGGCGTACATGCGGGTCTTCAGCGCCTCGACCACCTCGGGATTCTCGGCGGCCACGTTGTGGTTCTCCTCCGGATCCTTGATGAGGTTGTACAGCTCCAGCTCGGGCTTGAAGTGGAAGTCCGGCTCCAGCGCCACGATGAGCTTCCATTCCGGCGTGCGCCAGCCGTGCTTGCGCATCCAGGTGCACTCGGTGATGTAGAACTCCGGCTCCGGCTCGCGATACTCGCCGCGCACCAGCGGCATAAGGCTGCGGCCCTCCATGGGCAGGTTGTTCTCGATGCCCATGAGCTCCAGCAGCGTGGGCGTCACGTCCTTCAGCTGGCAGATGTCGGCGTAGCGCTTGCCCTCGGGCAGGTGGCCCTTCCAGCGGATGATGAGCGGCACCACCAGGGTGCACTCATACATGCCGTGATGGTCGAAGTAGCAGTCGTGATCGTACAGCGTCTCGCCGTGGTCGGAGACGAAGACGACGACGGTGTCCTCTTCCAGGCCCAGGTCGTGCAGCTTGGTGAGGATCCGCTGGATGCAGCTGTCCATATAGGCCACCGCGCCGTCGTACTGGGCGATGACGTAGTCCGGGTTGGTGCAGCCTTCCGGCACCCAGCTCTTGATGTAGTCGCCGAAGGGCTTGAAGTCGTACACCTTCTGCATGCGCTTGTCGTTCGGGTCGAAGGCGTCGCCCTGGAAGAACATGTTGTCGAAGGGGGCGGGAGCCAGGTAGGGGGAGTGCGGGTCCATGTGCCGCAGGAACAGCATGAAGGGCTTGTCCTCCTTCGCCAGGCGCTCCAGCTCGGGAATGGCCACCTCGTTCAGGTTCTCCGCCTTGTGGGCGCGGCCGTCGTCGTGATCGGGGCCCCAGCCGGGGAAGGACAGGTAGGTGTCGTA
>JAFZRB010000382.1 GCA_017620115.1 Clostridia bacterium
ACGGCGTCTTCGGCCCGGCGCATGCTGCACAGCTCGTCGTGGGTCAGCCCCAGCAGCTTTTCCAGGCTCAGCTCTTCGTCGATGGAGTTCGTGCCGTACAGCGCGCCGCCGTCGGTTCCCTGCACGCAGCTGACACCGGCCTTCAGGTATTGCCGGAGCGGGTGCCTTTCCAGCCGGCTCAGGTTGTTCAGGCGCACGTTCGAGGTGATCTGGAATTCCAGCGTAACGCCGTATCTGAGCATATCGTCCAGCAGTTTCCTGCCTTTGGCGCTGTGCAGGTCGCAGGTGTACAGGCCGTGGCCGATGCGCAGCGGCGGCATGGCCTGACCCGGCCGCAGCGATTCGGCCGCGCAGAGTATGCTGTTGGCCACGTTGTCGCGCAGACTGTCGTTTTCGCCCGCGTGGATCTGCAGCGTGAAGCCGGCATGCTCGCCCGCGATGGCGACCAGCTCCCGGATGACGCTGCGTAGCTCCAGGATATCGTTGATTTCCTCGCCGATGATATCGCTGCCCGCCACGTAGGGGTCGCCTGCGATGGCGCGCAGGCAGCGCAGGTTTTCGGACAGATAGTCGTTCGGCGTGATTTTGTCGCGCACGATGGTGAGGGGAATGCGCCGGATGCCGGCCAGGAAACGGATCAGGACGCCGGTTTCCCGCGTCACGGTGGGCATGATCTCATGAATCTGGCGCAGCTTCGCCGGGAATTCCGCGCGATTGAGCAGCGAGGTGTCGGAGATCTCTACATATTCTATGCCGCGCTTCTGGTATTCCCGCGCGATCCAGAGGAGCAGATCCTGATAGAGCGTGTTGCCGCGGTATCGGTCGTCTTCCCGGTCCTGCCGCATCTTTTCGGCGAAGGCGCAGACGTCGCGGTCGGGGATCCCCGCGATGTTGATGCCGCTGAAGGGCTCGCTGTCCCGGACGCCCTTGGTGAAGACATAGCGGTACAGATACACCTTTTCCAGATCGGCGAAAACGGCCTGGCCGTCCTTCGGGATCGTCAGGGAGTTGCGGATGCGCTCGATGTTGAAGGCGGCGTCCCGCAGGTTGCCCAGAATGAGATCGGCGAAGTTGATGAAGGTGAAATCATCGATGCGCCGCTCGCGGTGGCGGCCGGTGAGGGGGATATCGCCGAGCGCCTTTTCCGCGTCCACCCGCCTGGCCTCCAGCTTTTCGAGCTGCGACGGCGTGCATTTCAGGCCCAGCTTTTTGACGTAATAATATGGATAGCGAATCTGATGGACGACGCCCAGCGCGATGAGGACGTCCGGCGGCAGGTTGCCGTTCATGTGGGTGTGCAGATCGGTGCGGAATTTGCAGTCGCCGCGGATGTAGGTCTTTACGATGGTCTTCTCGACACCCAGCCGGTAGTCCTTCGTCTGGCTCATCAGCGTCTTTGAGATGGCGGGTATGGATGCCTTCAGCTCTACCTTCCCGTCTGGATAGATGTTCGCGATTTTCGTGTTGCCCAGTCGCAGGATATACATCCTGCGGTTGTCGCCGTCGAAATAGCAGGGAATCTCGCCCCGGATGACCTTGAGGCCGTTTTCATCCTCGGCCGTTTCGAGCGCGCACAGCCGGGCCAGGTTTGTGATCAGGTTGCCCGTGTGGTGGTTGGGCGTGCGGATGACGTGGAAGAGCCGATCGCCCTCCATGTAGAGCTCGACGATAATATCCTTTTCGCGATCCAGATAAAACTGCTGAAAAAAGATCATCGTATTCCTCTCTTTCCGGCCCGGTTGGGCTTTCCGTATGCGGCGGCGGGGGCTGCGCGCCGTTTCGCGGCGCGTCTGGAAGCATTATACCACATTACCGCCATCGCGCGCCAGCCCTTTTTCCCGCACACGCGGTTGACGGCTGCCCTTCAAAATGTTACAATAACCGGGCGGGACAAAACACGACGCGCCCGCCGGGAGGATACGCGATGGAATTCTATGTGGACACCTGGGACGTCGAAGCCGTGAGGCGCGTGAACGATTATTTTCCCATCGCGGGCTTTACGACCAATCCGAACATACTCACGCGGGCGCAGAAGCCGCTGTCCGCGCTGATGCCGGAATACCGGGCGTATGTGCGGGAGACGGGTCAGCGCATCTTCGTTCAGGTGACCGCGCAGGACGCGGAGGAGATGACGGCGCAGGCGGAGCGCCTGCTGGAGTATTTCGGCGACGGGCTGGTGGTGAAGCTGCCCGCCGTCCGGGAGGGCTACCAGGCGTGCCTTGCCTGCAAGGCGAAGGGCCTTCGCGTGTGCGTGACGGTCGTTCATTCGGCGATGCAGGGCGTCATGGCGGCGGAAGCCGGCGCAGATTATGTCGCGCCGTATATCACGCACATAGACAACGCCGGCGCGGACGGCGTGCTCTGCGTCGGCGAAATGGCGAAGGCCTTTGAAAGCGCCGGCCGCGCCTGCAAAGTCCTCGGCGCGAGCTTCCGCACGGCGAAGCAGATCGAGGCGCTCGCGGTCGCCGGCTGCCATGCGGTCACGATCACGCCTGAGATGTTCGACACGCTCATCGCCCATCCCTCCACGGACGTCTCGCTGCGGGGGTTCGACGCCGCCTGGCGGAACGCCTTCGGCGGGCGGCAGATCACGGATTTTCTGACCAGGGGAGAGGAATGACGCGCCGGGAAGCGGCGGCGGTATAAAAAAACCTTTCCCGGCGGCGCGGCGGGGAAAGGCTTCGCGGGCGGTTTCAGTTTTCCGACGCGGTCATCCACGCGCCGTAGACGGCGGGCATGTGGGCGGCGCTCAGGCTGTTGCCGTCTGAAAGCGCGGACTGCAAAGCGGCGAGCAGCGGCGTGAAGTCGTTTTCGGCCTGCGTCAGGCGAGCCAGCGCCCCGGTGGGCCGGCCCTGAAAGGACAGCCCGTCTGAGAACGCCAGCAGGAAGAACTCTCCAGGCGTCATGCCGTCTTCGCCTTCCTCGGCCAAGCCGGGATGCGCCAGCGCGCGGCGCGCGGCGATGTCGGCGGGCGTGGCGGCCAGTTGGGCCATGACCTCCGTCAACGCTTTCGCGGTTCCGCTGTCCAGCGCGGAGAACGGGCCCGAAGCGTCGGAACGGGCGCGGTAGGCGGCCTCCGCCTGCGCGAACAGCTCCGGGTCGTCCACGGGCAGTATCCTGTCCACGCCGTAGCGCTCAAAGCCCCACTGCGGAAGAGGCAGGAGCGTGACGATGTCGGCGGGATTGATCACGTTGAAGATGTTTTCATAGGCCGGATAGTCGCCCCGCACCGTGCGCGGCGCGGCGAAGGTGTAGGCGAACACGTTTTCGGCCCCGAAACGGTCTGTCAGCCGCGCGCCCAGTATGTTGGCGACGCCCGCGCCGCGGCTGTGGCCCGTGACCAGAAACACAGGCCCGTCCAGCGCGTCGAGGTAATCGGCCTGCGCGGCGAGTACGTCCTCCGCGGCCAGCCAGAAGTTTTCGGCGTAGTCGAGATCATAGTTGCCCGAGGGCATGAGCTCCAGATTCAGCGGCCATTCGCCTTCCCCGGTGCCGCGTATGGCGATGACAACCGCCGTGCCGCCTCCGTCCAGCGCCTTGTCGTAGACAGCGTAGGCCGCCACGTGGCGCTTGTCGCCTGCGGCCCGCACGGCGTTGTAGTCGCCCCGCTTCACGAAGCCGTCCAGCGACAGCACCGCCTCCTGTATAGCGGGCGTGTAGGCCAGTTCGGCGATTTGCAGCGCCCTCTGCGCCAGAGCCGGATCGTAGACGACGCTGGATTCGGAGAATTCCGCGCAGGCGAGGCAGGGAATCAGTAGCAGCGCGAGAGACAGGCAGAATAATCGTTTCATGAGTTAATCCTCCGTGAGCGTTTTTTCGTGTCCGGGACGGCAGAGTCACGCGGCGCGCCAGCCCGCGGGTTTCTTCCGTTTGTTGGCGGCGTAGCCGATCGCCATGCCGACGATGCCGCCGACGATATGCGCGCCGTAGGCGACGTTGCCGCCCACGGTGACTGCCTTGTAGATCTGCTGGCCGGTGTATAGCGCGGCGACCAGTATCACGGTGAGGGGAATGGTGTGCTCCTGGAACTCCGTGAAGGAGGAAAGCAGGATCATGGCGAAGACGATGCCGCTGGCCCCGCACATGGCCGTTCCCGGCGCGAACAGGTATGTGAGCAGCCCCGTCACGAAGGCGGTGACCAGCATCAGAAACACCATAGAGGCGCTGCCGTATTTTTCTTCGAGCATGGGCCCGAGGATCAGGATGTACATGATGTTGCCAAACAGGTGTTCCCAGCCTTGATGGCCCAGCGCGTGGCCGAAGAAGCGGATATACGTGAGCGGGTTGGCCAGCGAGGAGCGGTACACGCTGAAGAGCAGCCGGTTGCTGGCTCCGTGCGTGAACAGGTTCAGCAGCAGGCTGATCAGGCACAGCAGTGAAAACGCGAGCACGGCCGGCGCGTTGAAGACGATTCTGAATCCCTTGCCCTTTTTCTGCATGGCGGGAGCCTCCTTTCGCGATGAAACCATTATAGCGCGTTTCGGCGGTTTGCGCCAGCCCCGCGCGGAAAAATCCATCTCCGAATATGATCAGGACGCAGCAGGAGGAAAAAGCGATGGTGAAGCTGAGGAAGAACGACCGGCAGGGAAGCGCGTGGTTTCCCAAAGCCGGGCTCGGACTGTTTATCCACTGGGGCATCAGCGCTGTGGACGGGTATCTCGACCTGTCGTGGGGCATGATGAAGAATTTCAGGTATTCGCCCCGCGTGTGCCGTCCGGAGGAATACTTCGCGCTGGCCAGGAAGTTCGATCCGGGCCGTTACGATCCGGATAAATGGGCCGCCGCCGCCAGGGACGCCGGTTGCCGCTACTGCGTGCTCACGGCGCGCCATCACGACAGCTTCGCCCTGTGGCCCAGCGCTTACGGGGATTTCAACACCCGCTCCTATATGGGCGGACGCGATCTGCTCGCGCCTTACGCCGAGGCATGCCGCCGGCATGGCCTGCGCGTCGGCTTCTATTATTCGCCGCCGGATTTCCGCACGACGGGCGCGTATCTGCCTTACGGCGGCTGGCAGCCTGACAGGACGGATGAGATCCCGCAGGTGCTCAGAGACTATGAGCATGCCGTCGTGCGCGGGCAGGTGCACGAGCTGCTCACCCGCTACGGCAAGGTCGACCTGATCTGGTTCGACGGCAAATGGCAGCACATATTGACGGAGGAAGAGATACGCGCGCTGCAGCCAGACATCGTCATCGGCCGCGGCGAGGATACCAACTTCGCCACCACCGAGTGCCATATTCCCACCGAAGAAGAATACCGCGAGAATTTCACGGGCTGCTGGTGGGAATTCTGCGGCGAGCTCAACTGCTGCTGGGGCTACACGAAGCGCGACGAGTATCAGGTCAAATCGCTCGAAACGCTCGCCGAATGGTTCACCAGCGTGCGCGCCCACGGCGGCAATTTCCTGATCAACGTGGGGCCGGACGGCGAGGGCGATTTCACCGCGCTCGAATACCGGCGTCTCGCTGAATTCGGCGAGTTCGTGCGCGCGCATCCGGAGCTCATGCCGGAAATGTAATCCGAGCTTGTATCCGGACGCGCGGCGTGATATAATCATAACGCATTCATATTGTGGGAAAACAGAGGTTTGAAATGATGAAGCGGCTGATTTGCATCCTTCTAGCGCTGGCGCTGGGCGCGGGCCTGGCGGCGACCGCCGATGAGACGGTCACGGAGATATACGACATGGACGGCCTTCTCGCCATGGCAAAAGCCCCGAACGGGCGTTATCGCCTGATGAACGACATCGACATGGGCGGCGTGGACTGGACGCCCATCGCGTTTTCCGGCGAGCTGGACGGCGACGGGCACGGGCTGTATAACCTGACCGTCGCTTCGGCCGGCGCGGAGATCCGCCTGACGCGCGACGGCAACATGAAGAAATACGAGACGGAATTCGCCGGGCTCTTTTCCACGCTGGAAAACGCCACGGTGCGCAACCTGAGGTTGGTAGGAGCGGACGTGCGCGTGGAGAATGACGCGCACTGCTTCGCGGCCATCCTGGCGGGATATGTGGATCGCAGCGAAATCAGGGAAGTGTCCGTCAGCGGCCGCGTGCGCATGAACAGCTACGGCGTGATGGTGGGCGTAGGAGGCCTGGCCGGATTCGGCTGCGGCGCGTTCGACCGCTGCGACGCGAAGGTGGAGCTGGTGTTCGAGGATCGCAATTTCAACAGCAAGTGCGAGGAGTTCATGGGCGGCGTGCTGGCCTGTGGCATCGGGAGCGTCACGGCGTGCGTGGTGGATATCGACGGCTACGATTCCTGTCACGGCTATGTGCACAACGGCGGCCTCGTGGGTATGTATTATCACTGCGGCACCAAATACGCCAGCGGTTCCGTGAGCAACAACATCAGAGACGGGCGGATCCGCTTTTTTGAGGACAATAAAGACCGGCGGGCGTACTGCAAGGCCGTGATCGGCGAGAGCCTGTCCGATCCCAAACGCACGAAGAACAACTTCGACACCTTCGTGCGCGACGAGGTCAAGACCTACGACACCGTGCTGCTGCCCGAACAGTGCGATACGCCGGAATATGTGGAAACCGTCGTCGCCCCGTCCGGCGGGCACTGGGGCTATACGCGGCACGAGTGCAGCGTATGCGGCTATCACTGGACGGACAGCTACACGGCGCCGTAAACGCGGACAGGAAAAAGATCGTCCCGCCGCCCCACGCGGAGCGGCGGGATTCGTATTTGCCGGATGTCATTCGAGGATGTTCGAGGTGATGTAATCCACACCCCAGCCGATCAGGCGGGCCGCGTCTTCGGGGTTGTCGACCGTCCACACATTGACGCGGACGCCTTTTTCATGAAGCGCGGCGAGCTTCTCTTCGGTGAGCGCCTTGTAATGGATGTCCAGATCAAGACCGTATTTCGCCAGCGTGTCCGGCAGGTCGTCCGGAAAGGAACTGATGAGGTACTGGCACGGCTGCTTGGGCAGCAGCGACCGCACGCAGATCATGTTCTCCAGCGAGAAGGAGATGAAGATGATGCCGGAGAGATAATCCTCGCCGACGATGATGTCGATGATTTTCTGGATATCGGCGGGCTCGAAGGTGTTCTTCAGCTCCAGCACACCTATCTTGCCGTATTTTTTGCAGATGCGCACATACTCCTGCAGCGTGGGGATGCGCAGGTCGCTGCGGCCCCTGACGCCGTCCGTGTCAGCCAGCACGAGCGCGCGCAGCGTATCGAAGGTGGAATTCTCGACGCTGAGGCTGTCGATGGCCACGCGGCCGGTGTTGTCATCGTGAATG
This sequence comes from Clostridia bacterium, assembly GCA_017620115.1. GTDB lineage: Bacteria > Bacillota > Clostridia > Christensenellales > Aristaeellaceae > Firm-10. Next base: position 7,262 of record JAFZRB010000382.1, read on the forward strand.
CAGACGAATTTGCCGTCGCGCGTGCGGTGCACGTCGGTCTCGATGCCGAAATAGCTGCGGTTGCCGGCCGCGACGAACGCCGAGCAGGTGTTTTCCGTCTCGATGCCGCTGACGCCGCGGTGGGCGACCATGAGCGTTTTGCCGCTTTCGATCCTGATGGTATTCATAGCGCAATCACCTTTCGTCCATGTATTGCCGCGTATGGCGGCGCCTGCGCTTATTATAGCACTTTTCGCCCGCGGCGCAAGCGGTTCGCGACATTTTCCGCACGCGTAACCTGCGCGCGCTTTTACCGCGCAGGCAGGCCTGCTATGATGGACGCGTTGTGAAAGGCTGGCGATATCGTCATGACATGGGTTTGGCTGGTGCTGGGCTACGGCGTGCTCAAGGGCGTCCGGGAGATCGTCAAGAAGCAGGCTGTGCGCAGAAGCGCCGTGCTCGAGGTGCTGTTTTTCTACACGCTGTTTTCATTCGCGCTCGTGCTGCCCGACGCGCCGAACGCCATGGGGCTCACATGCGTTCAGCTGCTCCTGACGCTTTTCAAGGCGTTTGTGATCTTCATCGGGTGGCTTTGCGGCTTTTACGCCATCGAGAAAATGCCCGTCAGCCTGTATGGCGTGCTCGACCTGTCGCGCATGATCTTCTCGACGCTGCTCGGCGTCGCGCTGCTGGGCGAGGCCATGACGCTGCCGCAGGGCGCGGGGCTGGCGCTGGTGGCGGGCGGCCTGCTCATGCTGCGCCTGAGGAAAAACGTTCCCGCGACGCGCCGCGACGAGCCTGTCGCGCCGAAGTTCATCGCGATGGCGCTGGCCTGCAGCCTGCTCAACTCCGTATCGGCCACGCTGGACAAGGTGCTCATGCGCACCATGAGCTCCTCCCAGCTGCAGTTCTGGTATATGTTTTTCCTGGCCGCGCTGTACGCGCTGTTCCTGGCTGTTCGGCGTGAAAAGGTCGACTGGAAGGGCAGCCTGAAAAACGGCTGGATCTGGCTGTTGAGCCTGCTCATCATCGCCTCCGACCGGATGCTGTTCATCGCCAACGGCATGGCGGCCAGCCGTCTGACCGTTATGACGCTGCTCAAGCAGATCGGCGTGGTGGTGACGATCGTCGGCGGGCGGCTGTTCTTCCATGAGAAGGACACGCTCTACAAGCTGCTGTGCGCGGCGGTCGTTGTCGCGGGCATTGTGGTCGCGGTGCTGTAGGGAAACGGAAAGGGATCGTCCGGAGCGGGCGATCCCTTTTGTGTTATGCGGTCTGCTCGCTGCATTCGAGCGTGATGAGGTGGATGGTGGGCGGCACATTCAGACGGAAGGGCAGGCGGCTGGTGCCGACGCCCGGGGAGATAAGCAGGGGAAAGCCGGGGACGTCCGTCCATCCCGCAACGGGCAGGGCGCGGCTGGTTTTGTTTTTCTCAAAGCCGATGTTGAAAGGCGTGAGGCCCAGGAAGCGGAACTGTCCGCCATGGTTGTGCCCGGCCAGCGCGAGATGGGGGAGGGACGCGCAGTTTCCGGCGTGCAGCATGAACGATTTGGGATAATGCGCCATGAGGATGCGGAAATCGCGGCTGTCCTCGCCTGAGAAGAAGGGAGCGGGAGGGCGGGTGCCCTCGGGAAGCGCGTTGAGTCCCGCCACGCGCAGGCGCGCGCCGCCCGGCAGGTCGAGACGCGCTTCGGTATCAACCAGCGCGACGATGCCGATGCGGTTCAGCTCGTTCACGAGGCCCCGGCTGCTGTGATAGAGGTGTTCGAAGTCGTTGTTGCCCAGAACGGCGAAGGAACCGATGCGCGCTCTGAGCCGCGCCAGCAGGGGCATGAGGCGCTCCTGATCTTCTTCCGTTTCCGCGAAATCGCCGCCATAGCACACGATATCCGGCTCCAGCGCCGCCGCCTGTCCGATGAGGCGGCGCACCGCGTCGTCGGGAAACATGGCGCTCATGTGGATGTCCGTCATAAACAGAACGGACCGGCCGTTCAGGGCGTGCAGCGCGGGCGGGATCGTGAGCTTTCGCCGTTCGAGCTGCGCCGACTGAAAGGCCGGGCCATAATAGATTTTGAAAAAGGTTCGCTTCATAGCCTGTGCTGAAGGGCGTCGCGCAGCAGCGCGTTGGTCACGGCGATGGCGGCGTTCGCACCGCCCTTGCGCCCGCGCACCACGATGCAGGGCAGGCCGCTTTCCCAGATGCGCTCCTTCAGCTCGACGGCGCTGGCGAAGCCCGCGGCCGCGGCGATGACGACCACCTCGTGCAGCGCGGTCTGCTGGTGCAGCTGCAGCAGCCGTTTGAGGGCCATGGGCGCGCTGCCCACGACGATCAGCTTGGGCCCTTTGATGGAGAGCGTGCGCTCGATGGCGACCTCGGCGCGCGTGATGTGCTTCTGCATGGCGAAGCTGACCACGACGGGATCGTCCATAAAGCATTCGAGCTGCGCGTGGGTCTGGCTGAGCAGCGCGCGGTCGATGCCCGACTGAACGAGGTTCGAATCCGCGACAATGGTGCAGCCCAGGGCCAGTTCGCGCTCGACGCGCTCGACGACGCCGGCGCTGAAATGGATGCTGGGCTTGAGAGAAGCGTCGCCCGTTTCATTTTCAACGGCCTGGACGATGCGCAGGGCGCTTTCGGAAAGATAGGCGGCCGCGGTTTGAACATTCCGCTTTGAGCGGGGCCGTTCGGCGCGGGCCGGAGACATACTGTACATGGCTTTGTTTACTACTCCATATCATAGTGTGACGCAGTCTGTTGGCAGTATATCAACGGAGCTGGAGGAAGTCAAGAGCGTTCGGATTTAATTATCGAAAAAGAAAAATTGGCTTTACATTGCCTCGCAACCTTCTTTGCGGAAAAAGAGCCGGAGGCGAATCACGCCTCCGGCCCCTGCGATAGTGTGCGTTATGAGTTTTTACGCGACGGCCACAGACTTCCCGGGCTCGTCGTTTCTCTTAGTGACTGCGATCCCAGTAGGTCTGGGCAAGGTCGAGCCACTGCTGCAGGCCGGCTGACTCTATGTTCGCTTTGTAGGTTTCCCAGTCGGCGTCGGAGTTCGGATCCAGCTGGCCCAGCGCGAAGGAGGCGATGCACTCGTTCACATAGGACTTGCAGGTGTTGATGGTGTCGTTGTACTGATCGACTTCTTCCAAGGTGTAAATCGGGTCGGTGAAGACCTGCGCGGGCTGGTTGCCCATCCACTTGGTATGGCACTCAGCGCTCAGGTAGTTGCGATGAATGGTGATACTGCCAAGGGCCTGGGACTCTTCCCAGCTATAGACGAAGTCCGCGCTGGTGGTAGCGCCGCCGCCGTAGGTCTCAGCAGGCAGCAGGCAGCACATGTGGAGATTCCAGATGGAGTTGTTCTGGGACGACCATGGAGAGGTG
>JAFZRB010000383.1 GCA_017620115.1 Clostridia bacterium
CGGGTCAGCTGACGGCGCTGCTCGAACGATATCCCGACAAGCGCTTCTCCTACACCGTGCCGCTGATGGGCCGGCGGTACGAGCCGGACGTGGACGCGCTGGATCTGAGGAATATGGCCATCGACGCGGAAGCCCTCGCGGAGTCCCTGCCGCTGCTCAAACAGGTTCGCGAAATCGACTTCCGGGGCACGCCCGCCTCCCTCGAAACCATCGACGCGCTGAAGGAAGCCTGGCCGGATATCCACTTCATATTCACCTGCGACACGCCGGGCGGCGATATGACCACCGAGGACAGCGTGATAACGGCCAGCGGCGACTATGAGGATCTGCTCGCCCGCTTGGCCTATGCGGACTGCCTGCCGAACCTGACACTGATAGACGCCACCGCCGCAGATCTGACCCTGGAGGAGATCATCGCCGTGCAGGGCGGCGGATACGCGGTTCCGTTCGTCTATGGCATTTCGGCGTTCGGCAGGAGAGTCACCAGCCTTGAAACGGAGCTGAACCTGGACGGCACGCAGATCGACAGCGTGGATGAAGTCGAGTACTGCCTGGCGTGCATGCCAAACCTGAAGAAGCTTTCGATGTGCGGCTGCGGGCTCAGCGAGGACGAGATGGGCCGCCTGTTCGACGCGCATCCCGACGTGAAGTTCGTGTGGCTTCTGCAGTTCGGCAAATACACGGTGCGCACCGACGCCACGGCCTTCACCACGGATCTGTGGGACGGCAATTACTACAACTACACCTCCGCCACCTTCGCCTGCCTGCGCTACTGCACCGACCTGATGATGCTCGACCTGGGCCACAACAAGATCACCAGCCTGGAAGCCTTCCGCGGACTGACGAAGCTGCGCGTGCTGATTCTGGCCGACAACGACATCACCGATATCTCCGCGCTGGAGGATATGAAGGATCTGGAGTATGTTGAGCTGTTCCTGAACAGCATCACCGACCTGTCGCCCCTGGCGGACAAGGATAAGCTGGTCGACCTGAACATCTTCTATAATCCCTTGGGCAACGGCTGCGAAGTTCTGGAATCCATGACCTCGCTGAAGCGCCTCTGGGCCGGCCGGTGCCGCCTGACGGATGAAGAGCTCGAACGGCTGCGCCTGGCCCTGCCGGAGACGCAGATCGTGACGGAGGGCCGCAGCTCCACCGGAAACGGCTGGCGTGATCATCCGCATTACGAAACGCTCAAGAAGATGTATCAGACGGAAATGTATATCCCCTTTGACGAATGACGACAAATAAGCCGCGCGGACGCCGGAAAAGACGCCCGCGCGGCTTTTTTATCCACGCCGCGCGGCATGGCATGGGGTATTGTTCTTCGGACAGGCCGTCATCCCCGGATGCGGACGGCCGTGACGCTGGCCGCGGGCAGCGTGATGACGCCGCCGTCGCTGAAATCGAGCTCGGACGCCGTCGGCTGAACGGCCTTCGGGTTCTCGAAGGTATTGCAGGCGTGCGGATCGTCCGCGGCGAGGGTGACGATCTCCGCGCGGCCGGTCAGCAGGCCGCCGTGGCCGGAGAGCTTCACCTCGACGGGCTCCGTCATGGAGGTATTCGCCAGCGTGACGGTGATCAGGCCGTCCTCCGCCTGCGACGCGGAGGCGGAAACGCGCGGGAGCGGCTTCGCGGCCTTCCGGAACGCCTCGCCGCCGCCGAATTCGCCGCAGTCGTTGACCACCTCGAGCTGGCGCGCGCCCTGATGCGTTTTGAACATGTCGTAAACGAAATAGTTCGGCGTTTCCACAAAGTGTTCGCCGCCCGCCAGATACAGCGAGTGCAGGTTGTTGCACAGCTGCGCCACATTGGCCATGCCCACCACGTCGCAGCGGTTGTTGAAGATATTCAGCGTCAGCGCCGCCACCACGGCGTCGCGCATGCTGCTCTGCTGCTCGAACAGGTTATAGCCCCTGCTCGGGCCGCTGCCGTCCCTGTGCCAGCAGCCCCATTCGTCCACGAATATGGCGGTTTTGCGCTCCGGGTCGAACCCGTCCATGGCGGCGCGGTGATCGTCCACGATGTTCTGCATGTAATTGGCCTGATGCAGCAGCTGATACCACTGATCCTCCGTGAAATCCTGCGGCGCGCCGGCGGTGCCGCAGTAATAGTGGACGGACAGCGCCTTCGGGCGATGCCCTTTTTCGGCCAGCGCGGCCATGAGGGCGCGCGTCCAGGCCACGTCGTGCGCGTTCGCGCCGCAGGCCACGAACGTCATATCGCCCGGCAGGCTCTCGCACACGGTCATGAAGCGCAGGTATTCCCGCGCGCACATTTCGGCGGTCATGCGCCCGCCGCCGCCCCAGTTCTCGTTGCCGATGCCCCAGTATTTCACGCCGAAGGGCTCGGCGTCGCCGTTCGCGGCGCGCTCGTCGGCCAGCGTGGTGAGGCCCGCGGGCGCGTTGCAGTATTCGATCCAGTTGCGGATGTGCAAAGGCGTCACGCTGGTCATATTCGCCGCCACGTAAGGCTGCGCGCCCACCATGCGGCAGAAATCCATGAACTCGTGGGTGCCAACCTGGTTCGGCTCCACGCGGTGGTCGTTGTTATACCACCAGTTGATACGCCTCGGCCGCCTGTCGTGCGGGCCGATGCCGTCGCGCCAGTCGTAGGTCTCGGCGAAGCAGCCGCCGGGCCAGCGCAGCACGGGCGGGTGAATCTTCGCGAAGCTCTCCGCCAGCGCCTTCCGGAAACCGCGGATGTTGGGAACCTTCGAGTCCTCCCCCACCCACAGGCCGTCGTAAAACACGCCGCCGATGTGCTCTGAGAAATGGCCGTAGATATTCGGATTGATCGTGCCCTTCGACTGGGTCATGAGAACGGTGATGCTGTTCATGAACATGCCCCTTTCCGCTTGTAATATGTCGCTGTGTTGTGTTTATTGTAGCCGCAGGGAAGGCGCGGTGTCAAGGGTACGCGCCACTTGCCTGAACGCATAATGATTGTTCCAGCGAAAACTGTCTTTCTGCC
>JAFZRB010000384.1 GCA_017620115.1 Clostridia bacterium
AGCCTCATCATGGACGTTTCTCCCAACTGCGACTGCCACAGCGAAAACGACGCGCCGATTCTGCCGAATATCGGCATGCTGGCCTCGTTCGATCCCGTGGCCCTGGATCAGGCCTGCGCCGACCTGTGCCAGCAGGCGACGCCTGTGCGCAACAGCCAGCTGGGCGACAACCTGGCCCGGCCGAACTGGCATCACCATCACGACCACTTCCTGGACAGCAATCCGAACGTTCATTGGAAGGAAACCCTGGCGCACGGCGAAAAGATCGGCCTTGGCACGAGGGATTATGCGCTCGTGAGGTAGACTGTATCCCCGCAGGGGCCGGCAGCCCCTGCGGGGCGCTTTCCCATCGGTTCAGCGATATAAGCTGTTTTTTTGTGTTTTTATACCCCAGCCTATTGAAAACAGGCACGGCCTATGCTAAAATAAGCGTGTCTGCTGAGCAGCGGATCAATCAAAACTGCACAATAACACAGGGTGCTCCGCGCCATGCGCGCGGCGTTAAAAGGGAAGCGGGTGCGAATCCCGCACGAACTCGTCACTGTGAAGGGCTGGCGCTGTCCGCAAGGACGGCGTCGAACCGGCGCAACAGAGGTCACTGGCGAAAGCTGGGAAGGCCGCGCCGGCGGAACGCCCCAAGCCAGGAAACCTGCCCTGCTGTTGGTACCGGAAGCAATTCCAGATCACGAGCAACTGATCGTACCGTAACGGCGCATTTGATGCGCCTTACTGTCGTCTCTTGTGCGTCCGCGCAGGAGATTCTTGTTTGTGTACGCTGAATCGTTGTTTCCGGCGCGTTGTGCGGGACATAACAACGAGGAGGTAAGTCGCATGAAGAAACTGTTTGCCCTGCTGATCGCCCTGATCCTCGCCCTCACCTGCGCGGCCGCGCTGGCCGAAGAGGAAGACGAAGAGAACTACGAGACCGGCGACGCCACCCTCGACCTGGTGCGCAACGAAGACGAAATCGGCGAGAAAGAGCTGCTGGTCGTCTCCTTCGGCACCAGCTTCAACGACAGCCGCCGCCTGACTATCGGCGGCATCGAGGCCGCCATCGCGGAGGCCGTTCCCGACTTCAGCGTGCGCCGCGGCTTTACCGCCCAGATCATCATCGACCACGTGGAGCGCCGCGACGGCATCCACATCGACAACGTGACCGAGGCGCTGGACCGCGCCGTAGCCAACGGCGTAAAGACGCTTGTGGTGCAGCCCACTCACCTGATGCACGGCTTTGAGTACGACGAGCTGATGGAGACGCTGGGCGGCTATGCTGACGCCTTCGAGCAGGTCGTCGTGGCCGAGCCGCTGCTGACCTCCGACGAGGACTTCGCCCGCGTGGCGCAGATCCTGATCGACGTGACCAAGGACTACGACGACGGCAAGACCGCCATCGTCTATATGGGCCATGGCACCGAGCACGAATACAACAAGGTCTATGCCCAGATGCAGGGCGTGCTGGACGGAATAGGCGCCGGGAACTACTATGTCGGCACCGTCGAAGCCGAGCCGTCGCTTGAGGACGTCATGGAGGCCATCGCGGACAAGGGTTATACCCGCGTTGTGCTGCGTCCCATGATGGTGGTCGCTGGCGACCATGCCAACAACGACATGGCCGGCGACGAAGAGGATTCCTGGAAGACCATCCTGACAGAGGCCGGCTACGAGGTCGAGTGCGTACTGGAGGGCCTGGGCCAGGTGCCCGAGATCCAGCAGATCTACGTGGAGCACGCGCAGGCCGCCGTCGCCCAGATCGCGGAATAACACACAGCCCGAAGGGGGAGGCGTCTCCCCCTTCCTTTTCTTTTGTTTATTCGCGTTTCCGGCGCGCATTTTGTTTGGGAGGAAACCACACATGAAAAAGCGCATCATCAGCCTGCTCGCGGCGCTCGTCCTGCTGGGAGGCGGCGTCCTGGCGGAGCAGGCCTCGCCCGGTTTGGCCGGCGCTTCAGATATGACCGACGTGATCGACATCGTGGAGGAAGGCATGTCGCCCGTCACGGCCGATATGCTGAAGGACGGCGTCTACGCCGTCAGCGTGGACGTGTCTTCGTCCATGTTCAAGGTGACCGGCTGCGAGGTGACCGTTGCGGACGGCGCGATGACCGCCACGCTGTATATGAAGAGCGAATCCTACAGCCACATGTATCCCGGCCCTGCGGAGGACGCTGTGGATGCCCCGGAATCAGCCTGGCTTCCCCTGGAAACGCGGGAGGACGGCTCGCTGAGCTTCACGCTGCCTGTGGACGCGCTGAACGTGGCCTATACCTGCGCGGCTCTGAGCAGCCGAAAGCAGCTGTGGTATCCGCGCACGCTGGTATTCCGCGCCGATTCGCTCCCGCTGGCGGCGTGGAAGGACGAATACCTCGTCACCGTCGAGACGCTCGGCCTGGCGGACGGCGCGTATACCTGCGAGGCGGCGCTGACCGGCGCGGGCCGCGCGACGCTGTATTCCCCCGTCCTGCTCACCGTAAAGGATGGCGCGTGCATGGCGGAGATCGTGTTTTCAACCTCCAAGATCGACTATGTGATCATGGACGGCGAAAAGTACGAACCCATCCGCACGGAGGGCGGCGCGGCCTTCGAGGTGCCCGTGGCGGCCTTCGGCCTCAGCCTCCCCATCGTCGCGGA
>JAFZRB010000385.1 GCA_017620115.1 Clostridia bacterium
AAGACCTGGCAGATCATCCGTGATCTGGCGAAGCGGGAGAAACACTGCATCGGCATCAGCCAGAGCCGAAACCGGGGCCATCAGAACGCCGTGCTGGCGGGACTGATGGAGGCGAAGGACAAATGCGACATCACCATCTCCATCGACTGCGACGGCCAGGACGACATCAACGCCATGGACGCCATGATCGACGAGTACCTGAAGGGCAGCGAGATCGTGTACGGCGTGCGCGCCAGGCGGGACGCCGACACCTGGTTCAAGCGCTCGACCGCCGAGGGCTTCTACAGGCTGCTGAACGCGCTGGGGGCGGAAGTGGTGTTCAACCATGCGGATTACCGCCTGGTGAGCGCCCGTGTGCTCGCCCACTTCGCGGATTTTGAAGAGGTGAACATCTACCTTCGAGGCATGTTTCCACTGGTCGGCTTTCCGAGTTCCACCGTCTACTATGAGCGCACTGAGCGGCTGGCCGGCGAGAGCCACTATCCGCTGAGAAAGATGCTGGCGCTCGCCTTTAACGGCATAACGAGCCTGTCGGTGAAGCCCGTCTCCATCATCACCGGCTGCGGCGTACTCTTCAGCGTCATCGGCCTGCTGACGGCCATATGGGCGGTCGTCGAGCTGATCCTGGGCAACACGGTCGCCGGCTGGGCGTCTATCATGTGCATCGTCTGCCTGATGGGCGGCATACAGCTTGTCAGCCTGGGCATCATCGGCCAATATGTGGGAAAAACGTATCTGGAAACGAAGAGGCGGCCGCGCTACATCATCAGCGAGCGCACATGGGAGGACAATGAGCGGCACTGGCTGGAGGAGAAGGAAAGCGGGCGCTGAGCGCCCTTTACCGCGCAGATTGCCATGTGTTGAAAGGAAAACCGGAAGGGAGAGCGTGACAGATGGGCTCTTATCAGATGTACGGCGCGTTTCAGGACGACGGCAGAGCTTACAAGATCACCGAGCGGAAGACGCCGCGCCATTGGTACAACTACTTCTATAACGACACCTACAACGCCTTTGCCTCGCAGGTGGGTTTTGGCGAAGGCTTCGCGCAGGATGATCTCGGCAACCGCGTGCTCATGGTGCGCGACCGCATGCTGTATATCGTGGACGCGGAATCGCGCGGCTGGTTCAGCGCCAACGGGCTGCCCATTTCCCGGTCATACGACGAATATCACTGCCTGCATGGCCTCGGCTATACCACGCTGCACAGCCGGTGCATGGATATCGAGACGGATGAAACGCTGTTCGTGCCGCTGAACGGGAACTGCGAGCTGTGGACGGCGACCATCACCAACTGCAGGCCCGCGCCCGCCCGCCTGCGCCTCATCGCCTACTGCGCCACGAACATCGACAGCGCTTATCGCCCGCAGGCCTACAACACCGACATGGCGGATTTCGACAGGAACAGTCAGGCTGTCACGGCGCGGGGCTTCGCCACGTTTGAAAGCGCCGAATCGAAGGCTGTATACGAATACCTCATGTGCGACGCGCCGGTCTCCGGCTATGATACGGCGCACAACGCCTTTATCGGCGTGTATGGCAATTCCTCGGCTCCCGAAGCGCTGGAGGCTCAGGCCGGCTGCCGCGACAGCGCCTGTGTGGGCGAAAAAATCTGCCTGGCTCTGCAAACGGACTGCCTGCTGCAGCCCGGCGAGCGGAAAACCGTGCATTTCCTGATCGGCCTGGCGGACACGCCGCGTCCGCCGGAGGCGCTGCGGGCGCTGCTCGCGGCCGGCGCGCCCGAGAGGGCGCTCGCCGCCGTGAGGAAAGCGCGGGAGGATGAGATCGGCGGCGCGGTTATCGAAACGCCCGACGATCTCATGAACAAAGCGTTCAACGGCTTCTATCAGTACGCCACGGCCATGGGCAGCCGCTGGGCCAGAGTGCGCCACAACGGCTACCGCGATCTGATGAGCGACTGCGAATGCCTTTCCAGCTTCAATCCCGAGCTGGCCTGGCGGCGCTACTGCCGGGCCCTGCGCTACCAGTATGCCAACGGCTATGCCCCGCGTACCTTCATCGACGGCGCGATCCGCGACAACAACTTCGCCGACTGCGCCGTGTGGATCACCTTCACGGGCTACGCCATCGTCATGGAATTGGGCGATCTCTCGCTCCTGCGCGAACCGGCGCCGTTCAACGACGGCAGCAAAGCCAGCGTTTACGAACACATGAAACGCAGCGTGGAATTCCTTTATCGCTTCACCGGTCAGCATGGGCTCATCAAAATCTGGGGCGGCGACTGGAACGACTGCATGAATGAGGCCGGGCTGCAGGGCCGGGGCGAAAGCGTTTGGCTGTCCATCGCCTGGTGCCGGGCCGCGAGGATGCTCGCCGAGCTGGCGGACGCGCTGGGTGAAACGGAAGACGCCCGACGCGCGCGCGAAGAACGCGCCGCCATGGAGAAGCTTATCGAGACCTACGGCTGGGATGGCGAATACTACCTCACGGCGCTGGATGACGAGGGCCGGCCCATCGGTTCCCACCTGAACGACGAGGGCAGGCTGTTTCTCAACCCGCAGCTGTGGGCGGTGCTCGGCGAGGTGGGTTCGCCGGAGCGGCGCGCCCGCGCCATGGCCTCGGTCGAAGCGCTGGAAACGCCGCTGGGAACCGTGGTCTCCGCGCCGCCGTATACGCGCCTCGACCACCGCATCGGCTCCGTAACCATGAAAGCGCCCGGCATGCACGAGAACGGCGGGGTTTACCTGCACGCCATGTGCTGGAAGCTGGCGGTGGACGCGATCCTGCACAGCGCGGACAAGGTCCAGAAAGACATAGCGCAGATTCTGCCGTGGGATCAGACCTACGCCCCGACCGTTGGCGAGCCGTACATCCTGTTCAACTCGTATTTCGGAAAACAGACGGGCTACCGCTACGCGACGCCCGGCCAGAGCTGGCGCACGGCTTCAACCGCCTGGTTCGTCAAAGCCATGCTGCTGTATGTTTTCGGCCTGCAGCCGTCGCTGGACGGCCTCTCCATCCGGCCGTGCCTGCCGCCCGCCTGGAGGGAATGCACGGTTGTAAAACGCTTCCGTGGCTGCGTCTACCGCATCCGCTATCATCAGCGCACGCCCGGCGGCCGCCTCGTCTCCGTCACAGTCGGCGGACAGCCGGTATCCAGCCCGCTGCCCATCGCAAAGGGAGAAAACGTCGACGTGGACGTCCTCATCGAATGAACGCCCTCTGCCGTTCATGTCAAACCATTCATAATGACAAGGCGCGGCCGCCCATTCTGCCGGGCGGCCGCGCCTTATGATTGCGCAAACGACGCAGGTTCTCCACCCGCAGCCTCACGCCGGAAGGCGCTTGATCTCCGTGTAGCACAGGATCAGCGGGGCGACGCCTTTGGCGTCATTTTTGACGACCGGCTCGGATATGTAATACTCATATGTGCCATCGCGGCGACGGTTGTCCTGCGGCCCCAGCCCGGCCACCAAGCATATGCCGCCCAACTCCAGCTGCCCGCCCTCAAACGACAGGTATTTTTCCACGATGCCGTCAAAGGTTCTGCGGCCCCGCGCAGCATAGCCGGCAGGCAGAACGCCCAGCCGCGCGCCTTTCAGCATGGCGTAAGCCAGCATGGAGCTCCCGCTGCTCTCGAGGTAGTTGCCCGGTTCTCCCGCGCGGTCGACCACCTGCCAGTACATACCGGTTTCCTGATCGGCAAAACGGGCGACACTTTCCATCAGATCGGCAAAGGTTTCGGCCAGCCCGCCACGCACCTCACCCTCGGGAACGATCTCCAGAAGATCAATAAGCGCCACCGAAAACCAGCCAATGGCGCGCAGCCAGAAGCTCTTCGAGCAGCCTGTATCCGGATCGGCCCAGAAAGCCTCCCGGCTGGCGTCGTAGCCGTGGTAGTAAAGGCCCGTGCGTCCATCGCGCATGTGCAGGCGCACCAGGCTCACCTGCCGCGCCACATCGCCGTAATCGCCATTGCCGAAATGTTTTTCAAACAGCGCGGCAAACGGCTGCGCCATATAGACGCCGTCCAGCCACACCTGATTGGGGTAAATCTTCTTGTGCCAGAAACTGCCCTCGCCCGTGCGCGGCTGCGCCGTCAGCGCCTCGCGCAGGAGTTGGGCGGCCTTTCTGTATTTTTCCTTGCCCGTGCGGTTGAACAGATCAAACAGCACGCGGCCCTCGTTGATGTCGTCCAGATTGCGCTTTTCCGGGTCGAACGTGCGGATCGCGCCGTCCTCCCTGACGAATGAATCGATAAAACGCTCCACGAAATCGAAATACCGCTCATCGCCCGTGATCTCCGTCATGGAGATGAGCGCGGTCATCATGCAGCCGTCGATGTAGTTCCAGTCCGCAGGCTTGCCCTGTCGAAGCTTTTCCACGTTCCACACGGTTTTTTCCGGCGTAGAGCGCTCGATCAGGCTGAGGACGTAGCGGTCAATGTCTTCGTACATGGCGTTCACCTCGCAGATTATGTCCGTTGAGCGTTGTTATCTTAACATACCCCGCCGGAAAAATCAATCGCAAAATCCGCCGCGCGGAAGCCGGCCGCGGGATTCCCCCACTACACCGCCAGCATCCGATTTCTCAGACGCCTTTTCAAGCGCGGCTGCTCCGGAATTATTGCGTTATCTCTTGAAATCGCGGCTCACTTCGCTTATAATAGAGACACGAAATGAGCGTTTGATCCGGGCGTTCGCGTCCGAGCCAGACTCATAAAAAGAGGAGGAACAGTATATGCGCGTTGTCATTCAGGAAGACTACCGGAAGATGTGCCAGTGGGCGGCGAACTACATTGCCGATAAGATCAAAGCCCACAAAGAAGACCGTCCCTTCGTGCTGGGCCTGCCCACGGGTTCGTCGCCGCTGGGCGTCTATGCCGAGCTTGCGCGGAAGAACAAGGCCGGTGAGATCTCCTTCAAAAACGTCGTCACCTTCAACATGGACGAGTACGTCGGCCTGCCCCGCGAGCATCCTGAGAGCTACTGGCACTTCATGTGGAGCAACTTCTTCGATCATATCGACATCCCGAAGGATAACGTGAACATCCTCAACGGCATGGCGCCCGATCTGGAAGCGGAATGCACCCGCTACGAGGCGAAGATCGCCTCCTACGGCGGCATCGATCTGTTCATGGGCGGCATCGGCGTGGACGGCCATCTGGCCTTCAACGAGCCCTTCACCTCGCTGACTTCCCGCACCGGCGTGCGCATGCTGACCACCGACACCCGCATCGTCAACTCCCGCTTTTTTGGGAACGACCCCGAGCGGGTGCCCGCCAGCGCGCTGTCCGTGGGCATCGGCACTGTGACCGATTCCAAAGAAGTGCTCATCCTCATCAACGGCCACAACAAGGCCCGCGCACTGGCCGCCAGCGTGGAGGGCGGCGTGAGCCAGAAGTGGACCTGCAGCGCTCTGCAGATGCACAAAGCCGCCATCATCGTCTGTGACGAAGCAGCCTGCGGCGAGCTGACGGTGGACACTTACAAGTATTTCCTGGACATCGAGAAGAAAGAGCGGCTGTAAGACCATAAAAACGCAGCGCCGCCGCGGAAAACCAGTCCGCGGCGGCGATTAATTTTTGGGGAAAGCGTCTCACCCGTATATTCTGAAAGCCTTTACTTCTTCCGCAAACTCCTCGGACTGCCCGCGCCACGAATCCAGCAGCTCGTCCAGCGTGAGGCTGCCCTTCAGGTAATCGTCCACGCTGAGATCACCGGAGAGGGAGGTCAGCCGCGATACGTCGGCGTAGGATCGGAACTCGAATTTGTCGGGATACATGTCGAGCAGGGTCTTCATGAGGATCAGCGCGGCGGGCATGAAGTCCAGCTTATCTGAGAGCGGAATGAACTCCACGCCGAAGCAGGTCTCCCCCGCGTGCTTCGACCAGAAGGGCGTGAAGGCGCGGGTTCTCATGGCCAGATGCGGATCGCGGATGCGCTGACGCAGCACGTCCAGCAGGTCGTCCATGTTCACGAAGGGCGCGCCGTAGATCTGGAACGGCGCGGCGGTGCCCCGACCCTCGCTGACATTGGTCGCCTCGAAGAAGCAACCGCCCACATAGCAAAGCGCCGAGTTGAAGGTGTGGATCGAAGGCGAGGGCAGGTTCCAGAGCTGACCCGTCTCCGGCCAGGTCATATCCGCGCGGTAGCCCTCCATGGGCACGGCGCGGTAGTCGAGAGAGAGGCCGAAGAAATGCCTGAAATAGAAACCCAGCTCGCCCGGCGTCAGGCCGTAGCGGGTGCACAGCCGGTGTGCGCCCACGAAGCAGTCGTAGCGCGGATCCATGCGGTTGCCGCTCACTGCGCAGCCCAGCGGGTTCGGCCGGTCGAGCACGACGAAGGGCAGGCCGGCGGCGTCGGCGGCCCGCATGC
>JAFZRB010000386.1 GCA_017620115.1 Clostridia bacterium
GAGCTCCAGAGCCATGCCCTTAGGCAGACCGCACTGATGCAGCTTCAACTCCGGCCCGACGACGATAACCGAGCGGCCGGAATAGTCCACGCGCTTGCCCAGAAGGTTCTGACGGAATCGGCCCTGCTTGCCGCGCAGCATTTCGGAAAGCGACTTCAGGGGGCGGTTGCCGGGGCCCGTTACGGCGCGGCCGCGGCGGCCGTTGTCGATCAGCGCGTCCACGGCCTCCTGCAGCATGCGCTTTTCATTGCGCACGA
This sequence comes from Clostridia bacterium, assembly GCA_017620115.1. Taxonomy (GTDB): domain Bacteria; phylum Bacillota; class Clostridia; order Christensenellales; family Aristaeellaceae; genus Firm-10. The sequence continues at coordinate 258 of JAFZRB010000386.1, forward strand.
TGATGTCCGGCGCGCCCAGCTCGAGCAGCCTCTTCAGGCGGTTGTTGCGGTTGATGATGCGGCGGTACAGGTCGTTCAGATCGGAGGTGGCGAAGCGGCCGCCGTCCAGCTGCACCATGCTGCGCAGCTCCGGCGGGATGACTGGCACCACGTCCAGGATCATCCATTCGGGCTTGTTGCCGCTCATGCGGAAGGCCTCGACGACCTCCAGGCGCTTGATGGCCTTCTGCAGCTTCTGGCCTTCGGTCTCGCGGTTGCCTTCCTTTTCGCCCAGCGTGCGGATCTCGCTGCGCAGGGTGGCGGAGATGGCGTCCAGATCGAGCTCCTGCAGGAGCTCCTTGATGGCTTCGGCGCCCATGCCCACGCGGAACTGATCGACGCCGTCGATGGGCGGATACTCGTCCAGCGCTTCGTGATACTCGCGGTCGGTGATCACCTGCATCTTGGCGAGCTTGGTCTTGCCCGGATCCAGCACGATGTAGGCCGCGAAGTACAGCACGCGCTCCAGCGCGCGGGGCGTGAGCTCGAGCAGCGTTCCGATATGGCTCGGAATGCCCTTGAAATACCAGATATGGCTGACGGGCGCGGCCAGCTCGATGTGGCCCATGCGCTCGCGGCGCACCTTGGCGCGCGTCACCTCGACGCCGCACTTGTCGCACACGATGCCCTTGTTGCGCACGCGCTTGTATTTGCCGCAGTTGCACTCCCAGTCCTTGGTGGGCCCGAAGATGCGCTCGCAGAACAGGCCGTCCCGCTCGGGCTTTAGGGTGCGGTAGTTGATGGTTTCAGGCTTGGTCACTTCGCCGTGAGACCAGGCATGGATCTGCTCAGGCGACGCCAGACCGATTTGGATGGAATCAAGATTGTTCAGATCAAACAAAGGGGTCTCTCCCTTCTATGAGCCGGACTTATGCAGCCCGAGTCGACAAATTTCGGATGAACGCTGCCTGCCGTTTACAGGTCGAACAGATCGTCGTCGGTGATGTCGGACAGATCGTCCTCCATGTCGAAGTCGTCGATATTCTCGTCGCCTTCGCCCTCGTCGCCCTCGCCCATGAGCGCGACGCTCTCCGCGTCGGCGTCGATGTTGACCTCCTGCGTATCAGGCAGGTCGTCGTCGTTGTCGGTAAGCTCCATGGCATTCTTGTTTTTATCGAGCACCCGGATGTCCAGGCCCAGGGATTGCAGCTCCTTGACCAGCACGCGGAAGGATTCCGGAATGCCGGGCTCGGGGATGTTTTCGCCCTTCACGATGGCCTCGAAGGTCTTCACGCGGCCCACCATGTCGTCCGACTTGACGGTGAGGATCTCCTGCAGCACATGGCTCGCGCCGTAGGCGTACAGGGCCCAGACTTCCATCTCGCCGAAGCGCTGGCCGCCGAACTGCGCCTTGCCGCCCAGAGGCTGCTGGGTCACAAGGCTGTACGGGCCGGTCGAGCGGGCGTGGATCTTGTCGTCCACCAGATGATGCAGCTTCAGGTAGTACATATAGCCCACGGTCACGCGGTGGTCAAAGGGATCGCCGGTGCGTCCGTCGTACAGCTGGATCTTGCCGTCCAGGCTCAGACCGCACTTGGAGAACTGGATGACTGGGCGGCCGTCCTCGTCGATCAGGCTGGGCTCGGTGATCATCGCGGCCTGTTTCATGCACTCCTGGATGTCTTCGTAGGTCGCGCCGTCGAACACGGGCGTGGCGATGTGCCAGCCCAGCGCCTTGGCGGCCAGGCCCAGATGCACCTCCAGCACCTGGCCGATGTTCATGCGCGAAGGCACGCCCAGCGGGTTCAGCACGATGTCGATCGGCGTGCCGTCCGGCATGAACGGCATGTCCTCCTCGCGCAGCACGCGGGAGACGACGCCCTTGTTGCCGTGGCGGCCGGCCATCTTGTCGCCCACCTGGATCTTTCGCTTCTGGGCGATGTACACGCGCACCACGCGGTTGACGCCCGGAGCCATTTCATCGCGGTTCTCGCGGGTGAGCTCCTTCACGTCCACGATGATGCCGAATTCGCCGTGGGGCACGCGCAGCGAGGTATCGCGCACCTCGCGCGCTTTTTCGCCGAAGATGGCGCGCAGCAGGCGCTCCTCGGCGGTCAGCTCGGTTTCGCCCTTGGGCGTGACCTTGCCGACCAGGATGTCGCCGGCATGCACTTCCGCACCGATGCGGATAATGCCGTGCTCATCCAGATCTTTCAGCGCTTCATCACCGACACCCGGAACGTCTCTTGTGATCTCTTCCGGTCCGAGTTTGGTCTCACGCGCTTCGGTCTCATACCGTTCAATGTGAATGGATGTATATACATCGTCTCTGACCAGACGTTCGCTGATCAGGACAGCATCCTCGTAGTTGTA
>JAFZRB010000387.1 GCA_017620115.1 Clostridia bacterium
CCTGCCCAAAAATCATCCCGCCCGGGATGCCCAGGACACCTTCTATGTGGACGACAACGTGGTGCTGCGCACCCACACCTCGCCGGTTCAGGCCCGCATCATGACCACCCGCAAGCCCCCCATCCGCATCGTCTCGCCCGGCCGCGTGTACCGCGCCGACGAGGTGGACGCCACCCACTCCCCGGTGTTCCACCAGATCGAGGGTCTGGTCATCGACGAAAACATCTCCATTGGCGACCTCAAGGGCACGCTGGACACCTTCGCCGAGCGCCTGTACGGCAAGGGCATCGCCACCCGTTTCCGCCCCTCCTTCTTCCCCTTCACTGAGCCCTCGGCCGAGGTGGATCTCACCTGCGCGGCCTGCGGCGGCAAGGGCTGCCGCACCTGCAAGGGCACGGGCTGGATCGAAGTGCTGGGCGCCGGCATGGTCAACCCCAGGGTGCTGGACATGTGCGGCATCGACTCGAAAAAGTATACCGGCTTCGCCTTCGGCATGGGCATCGAGCGCCTCACGCTGCTGAAATACAACGTGCCGGATCTGCGCTATCTCTATGAAAACGACCTGCGTTTCCTGAAGCAGTTCAGATAAAGGAGGACGACCGCTATGAAAGTGCCCATGAAATGGCTCAAAGAATATACCGAAATCAATCTGTCCGCGCAGGATTACGCGTCGAAGATGATCATGGCCGGCAACGGCGTGGAGGGCATCGACAACACCGGCGAGCTGTTCGACAACGTGGTGGTCGGCCATGTGCTCTCCTGCGAAGGCATCGAGGGCACGCACCTGCACCTGTGCATGGTGGACGTGGGCCAGGAAGAACCGCTGCAGATCGTATGCGGCGCGCCCAACGTGAGCGCGGGCGCGTGGGTGTGCGCGGCGCTGGACGGCGCGCATCTGCCCGGCGGCGTGAAGATCAAGAAGGGCAAGCTGCGCGGCTATGTGTCGAACGGCATGCTGTGCTCCGGCCCCGAGCTGGACGTGCCCGCCGGCCTCTATCCGCACTGCGGCGAGGAGGGCATCATCCTGCTGAACGAGGAATACAAGCCCGGCACGGACGTCAAAGAGGTGTTCCACCTGGGCGACGACGTGGTCGATTTCGAGGTGCTGGCCAACCGCCCGGACTGCCTGAGCGTGTGGGGGCTGGCCCGCGAGAGCGCCGCCGTGCTGGACACGCACTGCGTGATGCCCGAAATCGCCGTTCAGGAGACCGAAGGCATCGGCAAATTCGACGACTACGCCCGCATCCTCGTGACCGACGACGAGCTGTGCCCGCGCTACTGCGCGCGCGTGATCAAAAACGTGAAGATCGGCCCCTCGCCCATGTGGATGCGCGAATACCTCTACGGCGCGGGCGTGCGGCCCATCAACAACATCGTGGACATCACCAACTTCATCATGCTGGAGACCGGGCATCCCATGCACGCCTTCGACCTCTCGAAGGTGCGCGACCGCACCATCATCGTGCGCCGCGCCCGCGAGAACGAGCCGCTGACCACGCTGGACGGCAAGGAGTACGCGCTCACCCCCGACATGCTGGTCATCGCCGACGCCGAGCGCGCCACGGGCCTGGCCGGCATCATGGGCGGCGAGGAGAGCGAGATCGTGGAAGGCACCACCGACGTGCTCTTCGAATGCGCTACCTTCGACCGCACGAACAACCGCCTCACCGCCCGCGCGCTGGGCATCCGCACCGAGTCCAGCGGCCGCTTCGAGAAGGGCGTGTGCGTGCGCACCACCATGGAGGCGCTGGACCGCGCGTGCATGCTGGTGAACATGCTGGAGTGCGGCGACGTGGTGCCCGGCGCGTTCGACCACTATCCGAACCCGCTGGCGCCGCAGGTCATCGACGCGGACATCGACCGCATCAACCGCCGTATCGCCTGCAGCCTCTCCGGCGAGGAGATGCAGGACATCCTCGAGCGGCTGGGCTTCGGGGTCGAGCTGGGCGGGAACGAGCTCTCCTGCACCGTGCCCGAATGGCGCATGGACTTCGAGACCGACGCCGACATCTCCGAAGAAGTGCTGCGTCTGTACGGCTACGACAAGATCCCCTCCACGCTGATGACCGGCGTGACCATGGCCGGCCACCGCAGCGAAAAGCAGGCGCTGCTGGATCGGGTGAAGACCAGCCTCGTGGGCATGGGCTTCTATGAGGCGCTGAACTTCTCGTTCGTCTCGCCCAAATGGGTGGACGCGCTGGGCCTCGACAAGGACGACCCGCGCGCCAGCTTCATCACCATCCGCAATCCCCTGGGCGAGGATACCAGCGTCATGCGCACCACGCTCGTGCCCTCCATGCTGAACACCCTGGCGCTGAACATCAACCGCGGCAACGCGGAGGGCCGCCTGTTCGAGGCCGCGCCCGTGTTCTCCGCCGGAAAGACCGAGACCACGCCCGCCACCGAGACCATCAGCCTGTGCATGGGCCTGTACGGCGAGAAGGCCGATTTCTACGCCCTGCGCGACGCGGTGGTCTGCCTGCTGGGCGAATTCGGCATACGGCCCCGCGCGGCCGCGGGCGGCGACGGCTACTATCATCCCGGCCGCAAGGCCGTGCTGAGCGTGGACGGCGTCGAGATCGCGCGCGTGGGCGAGATCCATCCGGACGTGGCCGAGGCGTTCGACATTCCGGGCCGCGTGTATGTGGCCGAAGTCGATCTGTTCCGCCTCCCCGCGCTGGCTCAGCCCATCCCCGAGGTGCAGCCGCTGCCGAAGTTCCCCGCCGTGACCCGCGATATCGCGCTGGTGATGGACGAGTCCGTGGCGGTGGGCCCGGTGATGGAGGCCATCGAAAAGGCCGGCGGCAAGCTCATCGAGGACGTGAGCCTGTTCGACATCTACCGCGACGTCAAGCTGGGCCTGGGCAAAAAGAGCGCGGCCTTCGCGCTGAGCTTCCGCGCCGCCGACCGCACGCTCACCGACGCCGAGATCGGCGCCGCGATGGACAAGATTCTCGCCGCCTGCCAGAACGGCTTCGGGGCGGAGCTGAGAAGCTGATCGGGTTTCCCTATACGGTTTATCCTTCCGCGACGGCACTCACCACCGACAATACAAACAGAGGAGAGCGATCATCATGACAAGATCCGGACAGGCCCGCAAGTTTGCCCGCAAGACCCTGAAAAAGACGGGCGGCGCGACCCGCAGGGTGATGTGCGTTCAGATGGTGCTGTATACGCTCATCATCGCCGCGACGACCGCCGCTGTCGAACTGGACAGCCGCAAGATCATTCAGCTGGACGCGATTTCGCCCTGGCTGATGAAGCTGCTGTTCCCCTGCGCGTTGTTCCTGCTCGCGCTGGTCAACCTGCTGATCAACGTGCCGCTGACGGCCATCGCGCGCAAGAGCAGCGACGGCGCGTTCTCGCGCATGAACTTCGGCCGCGTGCTCATCGCCATCCTGCTGGCGCTGCTGCCGGCGGCGGCGCTCTACGGCATCATGCAGCTGGCTGATCTGGCCAACAACCAGTGGCAGGTCATCCTGAACTGGGCGCTCGCCAACAACACCAACATCATCCTGAGCTGCGCGGCCGCCGCGGCCGGGCTGCTGGTCATCCTGTATGTATGCGGCGTGATCGGCGTGTTCTCGCGCCAGCTGATGCTGTACATGGCGGACTGCCCCGACCGGATGAAGGGCGCGAGCGTGGGCCAGATCGTGCGCAACGGCTTCGCGCACGCCTTCGCGCCGGTGCTGCTGGTGCTGCGCTCGCTGTTCTGGTTCCTGCTGCTGCTCATCATCGTGGCGGCGCTGGTCGTGGCGGCGTGCTTCATCACCTCCACCATCACGCTGGACGCGCCCCTCGATATGGTGCTTCTGCAGATCACCGCGGCCATCACCGCGCCGCTGCCCGCCTGGGCCATCGGCTCGATCATCGTGCTGGGCGTCGTGTGGGTGCTGGGGCTGGGCCTGGTCTTCTGGCCGCGCTTCAGCATGATGCGCCTGTACTACCACCGCCTCATCATGCGCGACACCGACGTTATGTAAGCGCCAGAACACCATCTTCCCGGGAAGAGGCGTCAAACTCCATTTCCCTGACTGACAAGCGCCCCGGTTCCATCGCGGAGCCGGGGCGCTCGCCTCATATGCGTCATGTTTCGACAAACAGCGCTTGCAGGCATTCCTGCCGCTGGTGCAAAATGCGAATGACGACAACACTGTCGTCATTTTCAAGATAGAAGACGCAATAATTCTCGCACACCAGATAGCGGTACTCGGTATGAACGGCTATCATGGCATCCAGCGGACGGCCGCGCCGGGGAAAGCTCCGCAAGCCTTCCACCGCTTTTCTCAATTCGTCCATGACGCGCCGCGCCGCCGTGGGGTTTGAGAGTTCGTCGCGTATATACGCCCGAATGGAAATCAGATCCTTGCGGGCTTCCGGCGATACGATCACCTGCGCCATCGTTCAGTCCTCCAGGCCGTCAAACGCCTCGTCGACGCTCAGGCCGCCCTGTGTGCGCACGGCCTCCAGGCCCTTCGACAGCTCGGCCAGCAGTTGAACGGTCGCCTTCATCTTCTCATACGCCGCCATGCTCTGAACGACATATCTGCCGCGCCCGTTTTTCGTGAGATACACCACGGAGCCGTCGTCGCACCGGCCCAGCACCTCGGTGTAATTCTTCAAATCAGAGATCGGAACGATGTTCGTCATCTTACACATCTCCTTCCGTCTTCATTATACCGAAATTCACCGTTAAATTCAACCCCAAAGAAACGCGCTTCGCTTTTCACCGTTCCAGCCATCCGTCCAGCTTATCGAACGCCGGGTTCAGCGCCTTCAGGAGCGGCGCTTCCAGCAGGTATCTGCGGATCAGGTCGGCCGCCGCGCAGGCCAGGTAGACGCCGGCGGGCGCGAGCAGCGCCAGACGCCAGAAGCCGTTCGTCTGGCTCGCCTGCCAGCTTTTCAGAACGGTTCCCCATAGCCACTGGCGAAGGAGGCTGTGGTCGTGGATGAGGTACACCCCGAACGACGCCCCGGACAGCAGCGTCAGCGCCCGATACGGCTTCACGCGCAGATTCGCGAAGAACAGGAAAAACGCGCACGAGCTCAAAAGCTGAGGCAGCGCGTTTTTTTCCGCGAAGAAGTTGTTCCAGCCCGGCGCGCGCTGAAAGAGCTCCGAATGAGCGGGGGCCCAGAGGCACATGATCGTGATGAAAGCCTGCGCCGCGACGAACAGCGCGCCCTGCAGCGGCAGGCAGCGGGTCATTCTGTTCGGGAATTTGCGGAAATACGCGCCCAGCGCATACAGGTACAAAAACCACGTGATCTGGTGGAAAAACTGCGACGACGGGGCCTGGAAGGTCAGCGTGGGGATCGCGCTCAGATACGCGCCGCCCAGCGCGACGATACACAGATGCGCGTTCCGGCTCAGCCGCTTCACCGCGGGCTGCAGCAGCGGCAGCAGCGCGTTCAGCGCCAGATACATGGTCACGAACCAGTACGGGCTGCGCGAAATGACCAGCGCGGCGGCGAGATACGTTTCCCCCGTTATATCCGCGCGCCAGCCCGCCAGCTGCGCCAGCAGCGTAAGCCCCACGGAATAGAAAAGCGTCTCCGCCAGCGTCGCGAAAAAACGCCGGGCCCTGAACGGCGCGAGGAAATAGCCCGTGATAAGCACGAAGCTGTTCACCCCGGTCATGCCCCCCGCGAACATGAGCGTCGCCAGCGCTTTGTTGAAGGCGTTGTCCGTGCTCATCGCCATGCCGTGCCAGGCCATGTGATGGCCGATGATCAGCAGCATGCACGCGACGCGCAGCAGCTCGACGCCGCCCTCGCGCTTCGCGGCCCGAACGCCGGAGGGCGCGCCTTCTTCCCGCCGCGCCGGATGAAGCCGGCGTTCCTTCCGCATGTGCGTATCACTCCCTGCCGTCGCGGCGTCATTCCACGCCGCGGAAATAATGCCCGGTGGTGGAGGGTTCGTTTTCCAGCCTTCGCCAGGCGTCGCTGTCGCGGAAAGGCTCGCCGTCCAGCGCCATGCGGTGCAGCCGCACGACGTCAGCCGCGCGCGCCTCGTCCTCGTCGGTCAGCACGAGCCGCCAGCTCGCCGCCGCGGGCAGCCGCCCCATATGCCTCAGCAGCAGCATGGGCACGCTGTTCATCACCTTCACGACGCAGCCGCCCGCGCTCTTCTGCCGCCTCAGCGGAAACGACGCGCCGGTACGGTCCGTGAGCCTGTGCGCGTTCAGGCGCTTTTCCGGCGGGACGCCGTCGCAGCGCGCGCAGGCGTCGTGCCGGCCGCCCAGCTGCGCCCGGATGGGGCAGTGCCTCAGCGACATCAGCCGCATGCGCCCGTACACGATCAGCTCGCGTTTCCCGCCCTCGCCCATCTGCCTGATCTCGCCCGCGTTGAGCTCGACGGAGGGCGTATACAGCGACGCGCCGTCCGCAATGGCCGCCAGCGCGCGCCGCGAGGCCAGGTTCAGCCCCGCGTCCGCCTGCCTCTCGCCCGGCCAGCTCATCGCCAGATGCGCGGGATTCGAGCAGAGCGTCGCGGTGATCCTTCCGGCGTTTTGCTTCGCCCACGCGTTGAGCGCGTCCAGCGCCTCGCCGCACAGCGTTTCCGGCAGAGCCAGCGCGAAGGGAAAATCCGCCGCGTCGGCAAACGCGTCCAGCGCCTCGGGAGAAATGTCTTCCGGCGCGAAAACGGCCTCGTCCGCGCCGCATTGCAGCGCCAGCTTCAGCCGCGCCGCGTCCGGCGCCTGAACGCGCAGGCGGGTAACGCGGGGTTTACAGGCGTCCGGCTCGCCCGCGTCGGGCAGCGCGCGCAAGCGCGCCTCGCAGCCCCGCGCGTCCTCAACGCGCGCCCGGCCCAGCGCCTCGAGGGCGCTTCGCCGCAGCTCGTTTAGCGCCGAGGCGGATAAAAAGGCGTCCTCATCCACGCTGAGCGCTATGTCGATCAGCTCGTAGGGCACGCCGCCCGTCTTCGCCAGCTGGGCGCGGACGCGCGCGGGATCGGCCGGCCGGCCCGTCGCGCGCTCGACCACGGCGCCTTCGACCTGAACGGTCCGTTTGCC
>JAFZRB010000388.1 GCA_017620115.1 Clostridia bacterium
ATACCCTGTCACCCGCCGGGAAAAAACAAGAGGCCCCTCCCGTATGCCGGGAAAGAGGCTTCCGTTGTCATTTTTCGCGCGGCCTAAGCTTGTCCAGGCCCCGGTAGTCCCCGAAGGCGGGAGCTTTGGCGAAGGCGGTCGACACGTGGCTGATCAGCTCGAGCGTCATCCTCTGCCGCACGGCAGCGCAGGCGGGATCGTCAAACAGGTTGCGCCACTCGTGGGGATCGGCCTCAAGATCGTACAGCTCGCCGCGCATGGGCGCGTCGTCCGTCACGAGGCCGTCGCGGAACAGGATGAGCTTCCAGCGCCCGCTGCGCCACATCCACGCCGGGGCGATCTGCGGGCACTCGGAGCCGCCGCCGTGGAATTCGCAGAACGCGCCTTCGCGCCGGCGCGGCCCCAGCAGATCCAGGCCCGGCAGGCGCGGGTCGGGCTCGACGCCCGCAGCCGCGCACAGCGTGGGAACGATGTCGACCAGCATGGCGGGCCGGCTGTCGCGCGCGCCGCGCAGGGCGGGATCGACCGGGTCGCCCGCGAGGATCAGGGGCACGCGCACGCTGGAATCGAACAGGCAGTACTTGCTGTAGCGGTTGTCGCGCTCGCCCATCATGTCTCCGTGGTCGGACAGGAAAACGAACAGCGTGTTCCTGTCCAGCCCCTTTTCGCGGAGCCTGTTCAGCACGCCGCCGATGAACCAGTCCATGAACGAGCAGTTGGCCCAGTAGCGCAGCGTAACGAGGCGCTTCTCGGCCGGAGAGAGGCCGTCCAGCACGGCGCGGCGGTTGTAGTGCACGTTATGCAGCGATTCGCTCGCCCGCATGGCCGCAGCGATGTGGGTATCCGGCTCCTCCCGCCAGGGCGGCGCGGGCGCGTCGGGAATAGCGGCGGGATCGTACAGCGCCTCGAACTCGGGCGGTATGTTGAAGCCCGCGTGCGGCTTGATGAGCGAGAAATACAGAAACAGCGGCCGCCCGTCCGGCCGGTATCCGTCCAGGAACTCCATGCACTTGCGCCAGATGAAGCCGTCGCGGTGGCGCTCCTTCGGCAGGGCCGAGGTTTTGCCGATATAGCCCAGCGCGTTTTCCTCGCCGGAGCCGAATTCGCGCGTTTCGTCGAAATACGCGCGCAGGCCCTCCGGGTCCTCGTCGTCCATCATGACCGCGCCTTCCTCGCACAGCACGGAATCGCGCGGCTGGCCCTCGGCGCGCACGTCGAAGCCCCGGCGCGAGCCCGCCCCGCCCTTGCGGCAGTTGTTCCAGTGCGTCTTCCCGAAGCCCGCGCAGAAATAGCCGGCGTCGTGCAGCAGCTGCGGCAGCGGCACGGCAGGCAGACGGCTCTCGTCCAGCAGCGCGCCGGCGTTGGTGCGCACGCCCGTCTGCGAGGGATACAGCCCGAACATGAGGGAGTTGCGGCTGGGTACGCACATCGGGCACTGGCATATGGCCTGATCGAAGAGAACGCCCTCCCTGGCCAGCGAGTCGATGGCGGGCGTGTGAACCAGCGGATTGACGCAGCCCAGCGCGTCGAAGCGCTGCTGGTCAGTCATGATCATGACGATATTCGGCCTTTTCATGAAACCCCGCCGCCTCCGTTCCGCGCCTGCGCGGCCGCGCTGAGCGCCGCGAATATTTCTTCGTTGGGCTGGAAGAGCAGAAGCCTGGCCGCGCCGCCGTCCTTCGCGGCGTAGGCCAGCGCCTTCTCGGCCAGGGGATATTTCCTGATGGTCACGCTGTCGTAGGCCTGGGCGTTTCCATAGCGGGCGAACACCTCGTCCTTCCCGCCCACGGCCAGCACCGCGTCCAGCGGGATGTCGTACACGATGCGCGCGTGGTCGCCGTAAACGCGCTCGATGAAGAAGCGGCCTTCCGCGACGGTGTAGCGGCAGGACATGACGCTCAGCCGCGCGATGAACACGGCCTCGGCCACGACCAGCGCCCACACGGCGAACGCGCCGTACTGGAAGCCCGTCGAGAGGGCGACGGCGCGCTCGACCCAGCTCACCAGCACGATGGAGGCCGCCAGCCCCAGCACGATCAGCGCGCCGAGGATGGGCGGCACGGAGCGGCCCTTCACGTTCTGCCGGATCACTGCGCCGCCTCCGCCGTCTCTTCCTCCACGGCTTCATCCGGCTCGAACATGTCGATCATCTCCTGCAGCACGGCCGCGGCGGTATCCTGGTTCTGGCTGAAGGCGACGATGGCCAGGTACTTGTCGGTCGGGTCGTAGCTCAGCGTCGAGTACATGCCGGTGAGCGTCGAGGCCTGCAGGGCGTAGACATGCTGCTCGCCGGTCGCGAGGCCGTTGTCGTCCACCTCGTCGAAGGTCACGCGGCCCAGCTGGCGGTCGCCCGGATCGATGACGCCCGATTCGATGTAATCGTCCAGCGGCACGAGCGTGCCCTGATCGGCCAGCTGCACCATGAGCGAGCGCGACAGCACGTAGATGTCGCCCTCCTGCGCGGCCAGCATCACCATGTACTTCTGCGCCGCGTAGTAGCTCTCCTCGCTGCTCGATTCGGGATCGTACTGCAGCGAGAGGAACTGCAGCTCCTGCAGCGGCGCCTCGTAATCCGCGGCGGCGGTATCGACGCCCCGCGCGGCGTCGCGCGCGCGCTCCGACTCCTGGCCCGCGGCCAGCAGGCGCGCGGCGGCCTCCGTGGCTGCCTCCGACGAGGGATCGGCGTAGAGGCCGATCAGCTCGATGTCGATGCGCCGCTCGTTGGGCGCGTGGTAGGCGGTCATGGTATAAGTCAGGTTGCCGATCAGCGCGGCGACCACGATGATCACCACATAGATCATCTTGCCGTATTGGAAATGCACGCTCAGTTTTTCCTTTGTCAGCTTGGTGTTAGGCACGGCGAAAACCTCCTCCGGCGGCCCGTCAGGCCCCGAAACAGCATTGGATTATGCTCATTATAGCGAATCCCGCGCGTCATGGCAAGCGGTCTTTCGCAAAATAAATAAGGCATTTGCAATGTTTCGCCGCCACATTTGCCGCCGCGCGCGCATTTTCCGCGCATTCTCTTGAATTTGCCCCGCAAAACTGTTATACTAAGGCCACGCGGGCGCGTTTGAGAACGGAGCGCCGGAAACGCGAAAGCCGCACGCAGGGAGGTAAAACGCAATGAGCATCAGGATCAACGGCGAAAACGGCGTGGTCTGCCGCGTGCCGGACAGCATGTTCGGCTATTTCGGCTGGCCCTCCATCGCGCGCATGGACGACGGCACGCTGGCCGTGGCCGTGAGCGGACTGAGAAACCGGCACATCTGCCCCTGGGGCAAGGACACGATTTCCTTCAGCCACGACGGCGGCGGCACATGGACGCAGCCCGTCGTGGCGCATGATTCCCCGCTGGACGACCGCGACGCGGGCCTCGTGTATCTGGGCGCGAAGACGCTGCTGCTCACGTGGTTCACGCTGGATCCGCGCCAGTTCCACGAACTCTTCCGACGGGACATGACCGGCGCGGCGCGCGCGTGGATGGAGGCGAAGCTCAGCGCGATCACCGACGACACCGCGCGGGCGAACGCCGGCAGCTGGACGCGGATCAGCTTCGACGGCGGCGAAACCTGGAGCGCGCCGCGCCCCTCGCCCGTGACCGCGCCGCACGGCCCCATCCAGCTGAAGAACAACACGCTGATGTACGCCGGCAAGCCCTTCCCGCCGGGCGACAAGCGCCCCATGAGCCAGGACGTGGCCGTGGCGCTCAGCATCGACCTGGGCATGACCTGGAAGGTAATCGCCTCCGTGCCCTGCCCGCCCGGCTTCGCCGCGGAGCAGGTTCACGAGCCGCACTTGGTCGAGCTCGGCGACGGCACGCTGCTGTGCGCCCTGCGCGTGCATGAGAAGGACACCGCCGCCGTTTGGATGAGCCGCTCGACCGACCGCGGCTTCACCTGGAGCGAGCCTTACCGCCTGCCCTGCGACGGCACCCCGCCGCACCTGCTGATGCACTCCTCCGGCCGCGTCGTGTGCGTGTACGGCTACCGCCATGAGCCCTACGGCCAGCGCGCGCTCGTCAGCCGCGACGGCCTGAACTGGGGCGAGGAACTCATCCTGCGCGACGACGGCCTGGACGGCGACCTGGGCTATCCCGCCTCCGTGGAGCTGGAGGACGGCTCTATCTGCACCATCTACTACCAGCGCCTGCCCGGCGACAGCCAGACCAGCGTGCTCTCCACGCGCTGGACGCTGCCGGAAGAATGAAGACAAAGGAGCGTGCTCATATGTCCCGCATACTGTTCACCGGCATCATGCCGGCGCTCGTGTCCCCCGTGAACGAGGATGGAACCATCCGCGAAAAGCAGCTGCGCCATCTGGTGCGCGACCTGTCGCAGACCGGCATCACCGGCTTCTACCTGTGCGGCGCCACCGGCGAGGGCATCGCCATGGCCCCTGAGAGGCGCATGGAGCTGGTCGAGATCGTGAAGGACGAGGCGCCGGAGGGCATGAAGCTCATCAACCACATCGGCGCGGGCGACCTGGCCACCGTGAAAAGGCTGGCCCGCCACAGCCGCGCCATCGGGCTGGACGGCATCTCATCCGTGCCGCCGTTCTTCTTCAATTACGACGAGCGCGGCATCATCGACTATTACCGCGCCATGTCCGAGGAGAGCGAAGCGCTGCCGCTGCTCATCTACGCCTCCCCGCTCTCGGGCGCGCCGCTGCCCGTGAAAACGGTCGAGAAGATGCTGGGCATCCCCGGCTTCGTGGGCATGAAGTACACCAATCCCAACTACTACCTCATGAGCCGCTATAAGAAGCTGGCGGGCGGCGACATCAACATCATCAACGGGCCGGACGAAACCTGTATGCTGGGCCTTCTGATGGGCGCGGACGCCGCCATCGGCTCCACCTACAACGTGATGCCCAGGCTGTTCGTAAGCATTTACAACGCCGTGAAGAGCGGCCGGATCGACGAGGCGCGCCCGCTCCAGATGAAGGCGGACGACCTGATCGAGCTGATGCTCGGATACGACATCGTCTCCTGCTGCAAGCTCATGCTGGACGAGCGCGGCTACGACATCGGCGAGACCAACGCGCCCATGAAGCGCCTGACCGACGCGCAGAAGGCCGATTTCCTGGACGAGCTGAACGCGCTGGGCGGCGTGGACGCCTTCTCGTGAGGAGGCGCGCATGAACGCCATTGATATCGGCGGCCGCGTCGAGATGATGATCGACGATTACCTCGTCGATTCCATGAACGGCCTCGCGTTCCGCCTGAACAAACCCGTCGAGCGGGAAATCGCGATCACGGGCGATAAGCCCTGGGAGAGCGTGGGCAGCTTCGTGTACGCCAGCGTCTTCGAGTGGAACGGGCTGTTCCACCTCTACTACCGCGCCACCGGCCCCGGCAACAAGGACGACACCGACGCGCTGCAGTACCTGTGCTACGCGCGCAGCGCCGACGGCGTCCACTGGGAAAAGCCCTCGCTGGGGCTGTTCGAGTACGGCGGCGGCACGGACAACAACATCCTCATGGGCGGCGAGCTCTGCCACAACTTCACGCCCGCGCTGGACACGAACCCCGACTGCCCGGAGGACGAGCGCGTCAAGGCCGTGGCGGGCTACGGCCACGCGCTGTACGTGTTCGCCTCGGCCGACGGGCTGCGTTTCCGCCCTCTGGCGGACGAACCCGCCGTGACCTCGGAGCGCTTCGGGTTCGATTCGCAGAACGTGCTGTTCTACGACGGCGCGCGCGGCGTATACCGCATCTATTCGCGTTACTTCAAGCCCTCGCCCGCCGGCATGAAATGGGGCGACGGGGAGCGCATGTTGCGCGCCATCCAGTCCTGCGAATCGAAGGACTGCCGCCATTGGAGCGCGCCGACGCCCAACGCCTATGCGGGCGGCGCGGACGAACACCTCTACACCAACGCCGTGACTCCCTGCCCCGGCGCGGAGCATATCCTGCTTTCCTTCCCGATGCGCTTCGTGGAGGAGCGCGCCCGCGCGCTGGTGCGCGGCTCCCGCGGCGTGTCGGACGCGGTGTTCATGACCAGCCGCGACGGCGTGCTCTGGGACAGGCGGCACATGGACAGCCTCGCGGACGGTGGCCTCGACGAGCGCAGCTGGACGCAGCGCAGCAACATGGTAACGCGCGGCATACTGCGCACGGGCGACGAGTTCAGCCTGTACGTCACGAAGCGCTACTGCTGGGAGGACGCGAGGCTGGTTCGCTTCGCCGCGCGGCCCTTCGGCTTTTCGGCGCTGGAGGCCGGCGCGGAGGGCGGCGCGCTGCGCACCAAGCCCGTGACGTTTTCCGGCAACGCGCTGCGCGTCAACTACGCCACCGCCGCGCCGGGCAGCCTGCGCGCCGGGCTGATCGACCCGGAAACGGGCCGCTTCATCGAGGGCTTCTCGCCCGACGACTGCGAAGAGGCGTTCGGCGACGCGCTGGACGAGCCCCTGCGCTTCGCCGGCGGCTCCCTCGCGCCGCTCAGCGGAAAGCCGGTCGCGGTTCAGTTCAGCCTGCGCCTCGCCCGCCTGTACGCCTTCCGCTTCGGGCCTGACCGATGAGCCTCATCGTATTCGACACGGAAACCACGGCCCCTTCGCCCGGCCAGATCTGCCAGCTCGCGTATCTGGTGATCGACGGCAGGCGCGCGACGGGGAAAAACTACTTTTTCACAGTGGACGAAATGACGCCGCGCGCGCAAGCGGTTCACGGCCTGAGCCCCGAAGCGCTGAAGGCGCTGTCCGGCGGGCTGCGCTTCGCGGACCGCGCGCGGGACATCCTTTCGGATTTCGCCGCGTGCGACGCGCTGGCCGGCCACGGCGCGGCGTTCGACGATCTGTTTCTGCGCGCGGAGCTCGCGCGCTGCGGCCTGGCGCTGGGCGAAAAGCCGCTGTTCTGCACGCGCGATTTCTATGTGCGGCTGACGCGCGAAAAATACGGCCGCCGCGTGGGCTGGCCCAGCCTTTCGCGCCTGGCCGAAGCATACGGCCTCGCGCCGGACACGATCGCCTCGCGGGCGGAAGCGTGGTTCGGCGGCGGCGCGGCCGCGCACGACGCGCGCTACGACGCCGCGGCGGCCTGGCTGGTGACGTGCGCGGCCATGGAGCGGGGCGAACTGGACATGAATCTGATCGCGCCGGGTATAATCGGCGCGCCGGCCGGGCACGCTGAAGCCGGAGGTGCATCCTGATGGTTCGCAGAGAGATAACCATGGAATGCGGCGCGCGGCAGCTGATGAAGGCGCGCGACGCGGTGAACGCGCTCTCCGGCGTGATCGGCGCCGAGGTCGTGACCGGCCGCAGCGCCATCCGCGTGTGGCAGAGCGACGAGCTGAGCGGCGAATCGCTGGGCGCGGCCCTTCGCGCCAGCGGCGCGAAGGATTTTCGCATTCGGTAAAACCCGCGCGCGGATTGATTTTCCCGCCTGCATCGGGTATAATAGGGCGGAAGCAACACAGACGCCGCATGGCGAAGGAGGTCATTTGCATGGAGAACAACAACGAAGATCTGGAGCTGTATGTGTTCAGCGATGAAGACGGCAACGACGTCAACGTGCAGGTGCTGGATTATTTCTACTATAACGGCGACGAGTACGCCGTGATGACCGAGCTGGCCGAGGGCCAGGAGCCGAGGACTGAAGAGGGCGGCGACGAGGAGTACCCGGAAATCTTCTTCATGAAGGTGGTGCCGGTGGACGAGGAAAACGTGGAGTTCGAGCCCGTGGACGACGAGCTGGGCGACAAGCTGTTCGAGATCGTCAACTCGGAGTTCGACGACGAGGAGGATGGGGAGTGATCCCGATCTCCCTTCCGGCATGAAAAAACAAACGCAGCCGCGGCTCAACAGGCCCGGCTGCGTTCACATTTTGCAGGGGTATTACTTTCCCAGCATGGCGGCGCCGATGATGCCGGCGTCGTTGCCGAGGGTGGCCAGCTCCACGCGGGCATAGGGCATGGTCTTGTAGAAGATCTTCTTCGCCAGCTTCTCGCGCACGGGCTTGATGAGGAACTCGCCCGCCGCCGACACGCCGCCGCCCACGGCGATGATCTCCGGGTCGATGAAGTTGATGATGTTCACCATGCCCACCGCCAGGTGCTCGGTGTACTCGTCGAACACCGCCAGGGCGGCCTCGTCGCCCGCCTTCGCGGCGTCGATCACGGTCTTGGCGGAGATGTTCTTGGCCTGAGCCAGCACGGATTCGGGGTGCTTCTTCGCCGCCTCGGTGCCCATGCGGATGAGCGCCGTGGCGCTGGCGTAGCGCTCCCAGCAGCCGCGGTTGCCGCAGGTGCATTGTTCGCCGCCGGCCACGGTGATCATGTGGCCCAGCTCGCTGCCCACGCCGTGCGCGCCAGAATATACCTTGCCGTCGATGA
>JAFZRB010000389.1 GCA_017620115.1 Clostridia bacterium
ACAGGCCGGTTACTTCGTCGAGGTCGTCCGCCGCCAGCTCCGCCGCACGGCTGATCTTTTCGGCCAGGCCGGCGACATAGTTTTCATCCGGCACGCCGCAGCCTTCGTGATCCTTGACCACAGGTCCTGTGTGGGTATGCACGCTCACCAGCATGACGTCGTCCGGCGCGACGCCCAGCGGCGCGACGCGGTCGAACACCCCGGCGCACACCGTGTCGCTCAGTCCGAGCAGGTCGCAGGAGATGATGAGCGAGCGCCTGCCGCCGTCCTCCAGCATCACCGCGCGGGCATAGAGCGGATCGAGCACGCTTTGACCCCTCCGTTCCAGATAGTAGCCGTAGCCGCCCAGCTCCACGCCCATGGGCGGGGTGATTTCGTATTTTCCGTATCCAGCGCGCATATATATGCCCCTCCTTCGATCAAAACGGCAATTCTGTCCTATTATTTCTCCGCGCGGCTCTCTTCTTCCTTCCGGCCGGCTGAATTTCTCCGCGGGAATCGCCTTGTGGACGGGCGCGCGACGTGCTATAATAGGGGCAGCAAAACACGAGCATGGGAGGCCTGAACATGGATAAGCGTATTCCCCCGATCGACCAGCAGGATCTGGTGCGCATACGCCGCCAGCTGCACATGTATCCCGAGCTTCGCTGGGAGCTGCCCCGCACGGCCGCGCTGGTGCGCGAAGAGCTCGACAGGGCCGGCGTTTCCTACGCAGCCGATCAATACGGCCAGAACACCGTCGTGGCCACCATCAATCCTGAAAAGACGGGCTTTACCATCGGCCTGCGCGCCGACATGGACGCCCTGCCCATTCATGAGAACAACCAGGACAAGCCTTACCGCTCCCGCAACGAGGGCGTCATGCACGCCTGCGGGCACGACTCCCACACCGCCATGATGATCGGCGTGGCGCGGGCGCTCAACGCCATCCGCGATGAAATACCCTGCCGCGTGAAGCTGCTGTTCCAGCCCTGCGAGGAGGCCCGGCCCAGCGGCGCGAGCGTCATGTGCCAGCACGGCGTGATGGACGATATCGACTGCATCGTCATGTGCCATGTGAACTGCGGCGATCCCACGCACGTCATATCCAGCTGCCCCGGCGTGACCAACGCCACCTCCGTAGCCTGGAAGATCACCCTGGGCGGCAAGGCGGTGCACGTGGCTTCGCCCCACATGGGCGTGGACGCGCTGGCCGCGGGCGTCAAGATCTACAATGGCGTCCAGACGCTGGTGAGCCGGGAGGTCGATCCGTTCGACACCTGCGTGATGGCCGTGTGCTGCATGCACGCGGGCACGACCGTCTCCACCAACGCGGACGAATGCGTGCTGGAAGGTTCCATCCGCTGCCTGAAGGACAGGACCATGGCGTGGGCCCGCGAGCGCCTCGAGAAGCTGGCGCGGCTCGTCGCCGAGGAGACGGGCGTCACGTGGTCGCTCTCCTGGTCGGGCGATCCGCTGCCCAGCGCTCACAACGATCCTGCGCTGTACGAGGCGTTCATATCCTCCGCGCGCAAGGTCGTCGGGGCCGAGAAGGTCAAGCTGCTGCTGCCCTCTCCCGGCGGCGAGGATTTCGCCTATTACGAACAGCATAAGCCCGGCCTGCTGTTCGGCCTGGGCATGCGCAACGAGGCCAAAGGCGCCTGCCATCCCGCCCACACCAGGGACTGGGACATCGACGAGGACGGGCTGGAGACAGGAGTGAAGGTGTTTGTGCAGTTCGTGCTGGATTACAGTAAAGCGCAAAGGAAATAATTAGCAATTAGTAATTATTAATTGATAATGATATTTTGATGGGGATGGCGGTTGCTTTCGGGCAGTATATGATGTCCCATTCCCAATACAGTTACGGAGTGATGTTATGAACAAAACGCCTGTTTTTTACTGCCAGCTGGATTACGAGGACGTGGCGTATCCATCGCCGAAGGATGGGTTCGGGAACCTGTCCAACAATGGGTGCGGGCCGATTTCCTGTTCCATGCTGATCGAGAACATGCTGGGTGTTCCCTTCCCGCCGGAGGAAGCCGCGGCGTTCTTCCTCGAATGCGGCGCGCGGGCGGACGTGGGCACAAACCTGTACGTCGGCGCGAAGGCCGTGGCCGGGCGCTTCGGGCTTTCCGTGCGCGACACCAAGGACGCGCGGGAGGCGTTCCTCTTCCTGCGGGAGAAACGTGGCATGGTCATCGCCAATACTTACGGCGACAGGCCGGAGGACGGCTACATCGGCGTGTTCTCCGACTCGGGCCACTACATACTGCTCACCGGCGCGGAGGGGGAAAAGGTGCGCGTGCTCGATCCGATGTATCGCCCCGGCCGCTTCGACATCCCCGGCCGCGCGGGCAAAGTGCGCATGGAGGGCAGCCTGGCGATCGCGGATTTCTCCATCGTGGCGTCGGACTGCCGGAACCGGCCGTTCTTCCTGTTCTCAAAGGAGGAGCCGAATGATTAAGGAGGTTGAGATCAGGAACCTCGACGGGCTGCTGCCGCTGATGACAGAGCAGAAATATCGTCCCGACCTGAGCCGTTTCCGCAGCTGGTACATCTATCGCGGCATGTCGGACGTATCGTTCAGGCTGTTCACCACCCTCGAGCGGAACTGCCGCGACAAGATGGGCTTTCTCGAACCGGCCATTCTCAAGAATTTCTCCAAATACGCCGCGCGCGAGGACCCCTCCATCGAGAAATCCGTGTGGCGGCAGATGATTTTGGGTCAGCATCACGGGCTGCCTACGCGGCTGCTGGACTGGGCGCACTCCCCGCTGATCGGGCTGCATTTCGCCGTGACGGAGGCCGACCTGGACGCCATGGAGGATCACGACTGCATGGTCTGGCGCATCGACATCACCGAACTGCACGCCATGCTGCCCGAGAAATACCGCGCCGTGCTGCGCGACAACAAGACCAGCATCTTCTCCGTGGATATGCTCAATCAGGCGGCGGCCAGCCCGGAGCAGTACGACCGCGACATGGGCGACAGCGCCATGGTGGTGATCGAACCGCCCTCCATCGACCCGCGCATCATCAACCAGTATTCGTTCTTCTCCGTGATTCCCACCGCCATGCACGACATCGAGGGCTTCCTCGACCGCAACACGAACAACACGGTAAAATACGTCATCAAAAAGAACATGCGCTGGCGCATCCGCGATATGCTGGATCAGCTGAACATCAGCGAGCGCATCGTGTATCCCGGTCTGGACGGGCTGTCCCGCTGGATCGGGCGGCATTATTACGTGCGCGAATGAAAAACCTGACCTGTATGAAAAGAGGCCGCCGGAAAGCTCCGGCGGTCTCTCGATGTGAGGCGTCAGAAATCAGTTCTGCGCATCGTGCACGGCCTGATACTCGGAGAGGATCATGTCGCCGCCCATGTCGTGCCAGGTGGCGTAAGCGGCCTGCAGCTCGTCCAGGTCGATCACGTTGGCGATGTACTTCACCTGGGCGTCCTGAACATCCTGGTTCAGGGTGGTGCCCATCAGGGTGGCGGTCTCGCTGTCATAGGTCAGGCAGGGGTTGGCGATGACGTACTTCACGTTCTCCAGCAGGTTCAGGTTGTACTCGTCGCGCAGGATGGTGCCTTCCACAGGGGGAGTCAGGTCGCCGTTCACGTTCATGCCCAGCTGGTTGAGGCTGTGCAGGGCGTTGTGGGTGTAGTTGTCATAGGTGGCGGCGTTTTCCTTCTCGCCCTCGGGATAGGTGTAGCGATAGCCGTTGTCGTAGATCCAGTAGGTCTTGCCTTCAACGCCGCAGTTGATCAGGGTCTGGCCCTCGGCGCTGTTCAGCCAGTCGAGGAACGCCATCACGGCGGGCAGCTTGTCTTCGGTCACGGCCTTGGTCACGACGATCTCGCCGGAGGCGCCGATGTTCTGGGGCCAGATCTGGATGTTGCCTTCGCTGTTGGGAATGGCGGTCAGCAGGGCGACGACGGGCTCTTCAGCGCTGTAGCCCAGGTTCTGCTCCAGCCACTCCTGATAGCGGTAGCCGTTGTCCAGGCAGTCGAGGCGCATGTAGGCCTTGGGGTTCTCGTTGCGCTCGGCGTCGTTCCAGTTCTGGGAGCTGATGGTCAGGAAGTCGGGGTCGATGCCGCCGGCGTTGTACAGCTCGCGCAGGAAATCGAGGGCTTCCTGATAGTAGGGGCTCTCGAAGGCGGGATAGATCTTGCCCTCGTCGTCGATGCCGTACTCATAGGGAGCGCCGAACATGACGGTGGCAATGCCGATGGTGCCCAGGTAGTAGTCGCACAGGTTGATGCAGTAGGTGTCCTCGCTCAGGCCGGCCAGCGCGAAGCAGAGATCCTTGAACTCTTCGACGTTGGTGGGCTCGGAGGTGATGCCGGCCTTCGCGGCGTAGTCCGTGCGGTAGTAGATACCGGCGCGGGCATAGGCGCGGGCGCGATAGATGCCGTAGATGCGGCCGTCGATGGAGATGTTCTGATAGATGGTCTCGCCGCCCTGGGCCAGATTCTCATACTGGGGGATCAGGTCGGTCAGATCCCAGAACGCGCCGGCGCGCGCGGAGCTGATCATGATGGCGTCGCGCGGGCCCTGCATGACCATGACCTCGGGCATGTTGCTCGGATCGGCCAGGGTCAGGGAGGTCATCTCGCCGTAAGCGGAGTTGGCGACCCAGCTGATGTCCAGCTTCACGCCGGTGGCCTCATAGATGGCCTGCAGAACGGGGTTGCCGTCCTCGAGGGTCATCCAGTCGGAGTCGGTGTAGAAGTCGGGAAGCATGACCTTCAGGGTCATCTCTTCCTTGGCCTCAGCGGATGCGAAGCTCGCGAAGGAGAACAGCATCGCCAGAGCCAGAACCAGGGAAAGAATCTTCTTCATGGGGGTACCTCCTTTAAGAATTGTGTTATTCAAAGCGCATTTGCGCGAATAACCTCAGCCCTTCAGCGCGCCGACCATGACGCCCTTCACGAAGTATTTCTGCAGGAACGGATACACGCACATGATCGGCACCGTGGCCACCACGATGACCGCCATCTTCACCGACTGGGCCGGCGGTTCAACGAAGTTCGGATCCATCAGGCTCATCTCGCCCGCGGAGGTCTCGGCCGTGACGATGATCTGCCGCAGCACCAGCTGCAGCGGATACATGTTGTTGTCGGTGAGGTAGATCATGGCGGAGAAGTAGCTGTTCCAGTGGCCCACCGCGTAGAACAGGCCGAAGGTGGCCATCACCGGGAGGGACAGCGGCAGCACGATGCGCAGCAGCGTGGTCAGGTCGTTGCAGCCGTCCAGGTAGGCGCTCTCCTCCAGCTCCTGGGGGATGCCCTGGAAGAAGTTTTTCACGATCATCATGTTGTAGGCCGAGATCGCGCCGGGCAGGATGATGGCCCAGTAGGTGCCGCGCAGCTTCAGCCAGTTGGACACCAGGATGTAGCCGGGGATCATGCCGCCGGAGAAGAACATGGAAAAGATGACCATGTTCAGCCAGAAGTTGCGCCCGCGCAGATACCTCTTGCTGACCGGGTAGGCCAGCGACACGGTGAACACCAGGTTGATGACCGTGCCGCACACGGTGATGAACACCGAGTTGCCGAACGAGCGGATCAGCTTGCTGGAGGCGAAGATGTACTTGTAGGCGTCCAGCGTCACGTCGTGCGGGATGATGAACATGGGCCGCGTCTGCAGCTCGAACTCCGTGGCGAAGGACGCGCCGATGACGTAGATGAAGGGCAGGATCGTCGTGAGGGACGCGAGGCCCACGATCAGGTAGTTGAGGATGTCGAAGGCGACGCTGCCGCGCGAATTGTACACGCCCACCGCGCCTTCATGAACGGCGATTTTCCGGCCGTTGATCGTCGCGGTTTCCTGGTTTTTTCTCGTTCCTTCCGCCATGAAAAGCGCCTCCTTCCTCAGTAGAGTCCCTCTTCGCCCAGCATGTGGGCGATCTTGTTCGTGCTCACGATCATGACCACCGAGACGATGCTCTTCAAAAGGCCCACGGCGGTGGCGTAGGAATACTGGCTGTTCTTGATGCCGCTCTGGTAGACGAACACATCCAGCGTCTGGGAGACGGTGCGGTTCTTGGCGTTGGCCATCAGGATCAGCTGTTCGTAGCCGGTATCCAGCACGGAACCCATCCTCAGCACCAGCAAAAGCACGATCGTCGAGCGGATGGCGGGCAGCGTGATGTGCCACAGCCGCTGCGCGCGGTTCGCGCCGTCGATCATGGACGCCTCGTAGAGCTGCGTGTCGACATTGGTCAGCGCGGCCAGGAAGATGATGGTGCCCCAGCCGGTTTCCTTCCAGATATTCTGGCCCACGATCATCCAGCGGAAGATTTTCGGGTCGCCCAGGAAATCCACCTTCGCGCCCACAAGCTGGGCGGCGAAGCGGCCGATCAGGCCCTGCGTGCCGAAGATGACGTAGGTGATGGAGACCACGATGACGATGGAGATGAAATGCGGCACGTAGAGCAGCGTCTGTGTGAGCTTTTTATACTTCAGCGAGCGGATCTCGTTCAGCATCAGCGCCAGGATGATGGGCGCGGGGAAGGTGAGGATGATGCTCATGAAGGAGAGGATCAGCGTGTTGGTGAGATACAGCGTCCAGTTGGACTTGAAGAAAAACTGGAACCATTTCATGCCCACCCATTCACTGTGGAACACGCCGGAAAACGGCACGAAGTTCTCAAACGCGATGATCACGCCCCACATGGGCAGATACTTGAACACGATGAAATACAGAATGCCGGGCACCATCAGGATGTACAGCCACATGTGCTTCCTGATGTCGCTGCCCAGCTGGTGCCAGTATTTTCTCCTGCCGCCTTTGGCGACGGCCTGCGCGCTGCTCATGAGCGTTTCCCTCTCTTTCTGAATGACGCCATACATACGCACAACAGCGCGGACAGCCCGCGCCGCCGCCTGAAAACGCAGCCTGCGTATATAAACAAACGAAATGCACTTATAAATCGCAAACGATTTAATACTATCAGAAAAGGCGGAGGGTGTCAATTAAAATACCGTCTGCGCCGGAATTTTAACTTGAGGGTGAAGCGCGCTTTTTCCCCGCGCGCTGCCTTTTCCGCCGGCTGAATACGCATAGCGGTATTTCCTTAACACGGCTCTGCTATAATGACGACGGTTTATGCGATTACGACTGCGACGCGAGGGAGGCTGACCCATGGAACTGCTTGAATGCCTGAACAATCCGCCCCGGACCTTCTCGCCCATTCCCTTCTGGTTCCTCAACGGCGATCTCGACGACGGCGAGATCCGCCGCCAGCTGCGCGATTTCGACGCCCACGGCGTCCACGGCGTGGTGCTCCATCCGCGCATCGGCCTGCGGGAGGATATCGGTTATCTGTCCGAAGCGTTCTTCCGCTACATCCGCGTCGCCGTGGAGGAGGCTGCGGCGCTGGACATGCAGGTGGTGCTCTACGACGAGGGCATGTATCCCTCCGGCTCCGCCAGCGGCCAGGTGGCGGCCGGGCGGCCCGATCTGGCCAGCCGCGGCATCGCGCTGACGGACGCGCCGCTGCCCGGAGATACCGTACTGTGCGAAACGCCGCGCGGCGCGCTCGTCGAGCGCTTTTCCGGCGGCACCATCCGCGGCATCCACTTCGGCGAGGACGACGGCGAGCCGAACGCCCCCAAGAGCGCCGACATACTCAATCCCGAGGCGGTAGAGCGGTTCATCCAGCTCACGCACGAGGCGTATTACAGCGCGCTCGCGCCGCATTTCGGAAAAACCATCGTCGGCTTCTTCACCGACGAGCCCAGCATACTGGGCCGCAACGCTCCGCGCGGCATGAAGCCCTGGACGGCCGGCTTCGACAGGGTTTTCACCGGAGCGGGCGGCCGCCTGGAGGGCCTCGCCGCGCTGTTTTCGGGCGAGGAAAACGACGACACGCGGCTGTATCACCGGCTCATTCTGGAGCGCGAGGGGCATGTGTATTACGAGCGCCTGTCGAACTGGTGCGAAGCGCACGGCATCGCGCTGATGGGCCACCCGCATCAGAGCGACGATATAGAGGTTCAGCGCTTCTTCCATGTGCCCGGCCAGGATCTGGTGTTCCGCTGGGTGTCGCCCGAAACCGGCGGCGTCAACGGGATGGACAGCACCATGGCCAAATGCTCCGCCGACGCCGCGCGGCTCATGGGGCGGCGGCGCAACTCGAACGAATGCTTCGGCGCGTGCAACCGGAACGGCAATCCCTGGTATTTCACGGGGAGCGATATGAAGTGGTTCATCGACTATCTGGCCGTGCGCGGCGTGAACATGTTCATTCCGCATGCCTTCTACTACAGCCTGGCGGGGAAGCGCAGCGGCGAGCGCCCGCCGGACGTGGGGCCGGGCAGCGTCTGGTGGCCGCGTTACGCCGTATGGGCGGCCTACATGACCCGCCTCTCCTGGCTGATGACCGACGCCGCCCTGCACGCGGACGTGGCCGTGCTGTGCCGCAACCGCGATCTGCGCGCCGGGGACGTCGCGCCGCTGTTCGAGACGCAGCGGGGCTTTCAGTACCTGCCCGAGAGCGTGTGGCCGGAATGCCGCGAGGAAGACGGCGCGCTGACGTGCCGCGGACGGCGCTACGGCGCCGTGCTGGGCGATGAAAGCGCCTTTTCCTCCGTGCCGCACGACGCCGCCTCCGTCGCGCCGGACTGTCTCGTCGAACCCGCGCAGAGGTGCCTGCGCGCCGCCCGCGTCACGCGCTGCGGCGTGGAGTGCTGGCTACTGGTGAACGAGGGCGAGGACGATATCGACGCCCGCCTCACGCTGCCCACCGAAAATCCCATCGGCGCGTACGACCTGTGGCGGGGCGAGGCGCGCCGCGTGGACGCGCGGCTGTGCGGCGGCGCGCGCGTCATGCCGCTGCGTCTTCGCCGCCGCGAGAGCCTGCTGCTGTTTGCCTGCCCCGACGAGGCCGCATGGAACGCGCTGAGCGAATCACCCGAGCAGCGCGATCTGCCCGCGCCCGTCTTCGCGCCGGAAGGCGAGGACGCCGCCGCCGTTACGAAGAGCTACGTCGCCGCGCTGTCTCTTGCCGATGAGCAGGCGCGCGGCCCGGCTGTCCTCGCCGTCGAGGCGGAGGAAATGGCCGAGCTGAGCGTGAACGGCGTGGACTGCGGCGCGTGCTTCTGGCCGCCGCAGCGCTTCGTCATCCCCGACGGCGCGCTGCGCGCGAGCGAAAACGTCCTGCGCCTCACGGTGACCGGCAGCCTGGCGAACAGGTATGGCAAGGAACCCGTGTGGTACGGGCTGAAGCAAGCCTGACACAGCGCTCAGATAAACTGGATTTATAAACCGCGGGCCGCCCGGCGTTATCGCCGCGCGGCCCGTCCTTCGTCCAATTCCGCTTTACAGAAACGACGTCTGTTCCGCCCTGATTTTCGCCCTGATTTCAAACCGCCCCGACGCGGGCGCTTCCCGGAAAAAAGCCGACGGCCTGCCGCCGCAGGTGAGGATCAGCTCGTCCTGCGCGCGGGTCACGCCCACGAAGAACAGCCTGCGCTCCTCCTCGGGGTTTTCAATTTCGCCTTTGCGCCGCAGGGGAAACGCGCCATCCTCCAGCCCCGCCAGGAACACCGCGGGAAACTCCAGTCCCTTGGCCGCGTGCAGCGTCATCAGCCGCACCGCGCCCGAGGCGGTCTTCCGGCCGGCCAGGCGGTGAACGTCGCCCTCCTCGCCCAACAGCAGCGCCTGCAGGAATTCGGCCGCGTCGCGGTGAGGCGCGGCCGCGGCGGCCAGGCGCTCCAGCCCCGGCGTGCTGACGCCGCTCAGACGCATCCATGCGCGCACCATGGCCTCCGGCGCGGCGTCCCCGCAGGCGCGCATTCCTTCGAGCGCGGCTTCCCAACCGGGGGCGCGCGGCGGCCGCGCGGCGTACAGCGCGCTGTCCGGATGAACGAGCGCGCGCAGCGCGGCCAGCGCGTCGCGCACGTCGGGGTCGGCCAGCAGGTCTTCGCCGCCGGCGATCTCGCAGGGTATATCCGCCCGGCGCAGCGCCAGCTCCATGTCTTCGAGCCGGCGGCGCGTGCGGCACAGCACGGCGATATCCGAAAACGCGCGCGCCGGACGGTCGGAGCGGGTCTCGTGCATGTCCATGCCGCCCACCATATTCATGATTTCCTGCGCGATCCACGCGCCTTCGGACGCGCTGTCCGGCGCGGCGCCGGCGCGGATCCCGCAGCCGGAGGGGCGCGCGGGGACCAGCGTCCCTCTTCCGCCCGGATTGCGCCCGATCACCTGCCGCGCGAAATCCAGGATCTCCGGCGTGGACCGGCAGTTGCGCGCAAGGCTCATGACGGCCAGATCGGGGAAGCTCTCCCGGAGCTGGTCGAAGCAGCCCGCGCTCGCGCCGCGGAAGCCGTAGATGGACTGATCCGGGTCGCCGATGGCGAAGAGGCTCTCGCCGCGTTCGCTCCATTTGGCCATGAGCTTCCGCTGGACGGCGTTGATGTCCTGGCACTCGTCCACCAGCAGGTGGGGCAGCGTCGCGTCGACGGCGAG
>JAFZRB010000390.1 GCA_017620115.1 Clostridia bacterium
ACAGCTTCGAGCTGTGCAAGAGCTGCATCGACGGCGGTTTCACCTCTGTCATGATCGATAAGAGCGGCCTTCCCTTTGAAGAGAATATCGCGGAAACCCGCCGCGTGGTCGAGTACGCGCACGATCACGGCGTCGTGGTCGAGGCGGAACTTGGCACCCTGGCCGGCGTCGAAGACGAAGTCAAGGTCGCCGCTGAGGATTCTTCCTACACCCGTCCCGAAGAAGTTGAGGAATTTGTGACCCGCACCGGCTGCGACTCACTGGCCATCGCCATCGGCACCAGCCACGGCGCGTACAAGTTCAAGGCTGAGCAGTGCACCCGCAACGAGAAGGGCATCCTGGTGCCCCCGCCGCTGCGCTTCGACATCCTGGACGAGGTTTCCAAGCGCCTGCCCGGCTTCCCGATCGTGCTGCACGGTTCTTCCTCCGTGCCGCAGGAATTCGTGAAGATCATCAACGAGAACGGCGGCAAGATGCCCGACGCCGTCGGCATCCCCGAGGAGCAGCTGCGTCAGGCGGCCCGCGGCGCGGTCTGCAAGATCAACATCGACTCCGACCTGCGCCTGGCCATGACGGCCTGCATCCGCCAGTATTTCAACGAGCATCCGGATCACTTCGATCCCCGTCAGTACCTCAAGCCCGCCCGCATCGCCATCAAGAACATGGTCGCCCACAAGCTGGTCGACGTTCTGGGCTGCGACGGCAAGGCCTGATTCATTCGACAGAAAACAGGGAGCTGCAGCGCTGGCGCTGTGGCTCCCTTGCCTTATCACGCACATTTCATCCGGCGGCCGCGGGACCGCCATCGCGGGGGCGAGCGGGTCATGAAGAAAACGGCTTTCTGGGTGGTCATTCACATCGCTCACAGCGAGGAGAAAGCTCTGGAAATCAGGGAGAAACTGACTCAGGAAGGCTTCATGGTGGATATTCGGGCCGTATCGGGCGACGCGGGCGCGCAGGTCTATGAGATACTGGCGCTGTCTTCTGAGGCGCGTGAAGCGCGCAGCATGATGGCGGAACTGAGGGTGTAGCGCTGACACATCGGCGGAAGCCGTT
This sequence comes from Clostridia bacterium, assembly GCA_017620115.1. GTDB lineage: Bacteria > Bacillota > Clostridia > Christensenellales > Aristaeellaceae > Firm-10. Next base: position 1,057 of record JAFZRB010000390.1, read on the forward strand.
TTTCATTTCACGATTGAATGCGGAGGTGCGGCTTTGATTCTTGATATTTTGGGCATTGGCTCAGAATTGCAGGGCGTGGGGCGGACGGCGGACGGACAGGTTGTGTTCGTTCCCTTCGCGCTGCCGGGCGAACGGGTCGAGGTTGAAATCACGCGCACAGCGGATCGCTTCAAGGAAGGGCGCATCGTGCGTATCGTCGAGCCTGCGCCGCAGAGAGTGACGCCTGTCTGCCCGCTGTACGGCCGGTGCGGCGGATGCCGCACGCAGCACATGACCTATCAGCGCTCGCTCGAATTAAAAACGCGGGTCGTGGAGCAGCAGCTGGAACGTATCGGCGGGCTGGAAAAGCCGAAGGTGCTGCCCGCCATTGGCTCGGACAGGCCATGGCGCTACCGCAACAAAGCGGAATTCTTCGTTTCGACCGATCCTGAGACGCGCACGCCGGTGATCGGAGTGCGCGCGCTGGCCGGCGCCGCCGTGCTGCCCGTCGGCGACTGCATGATCCAGAGCGATATTGCCGTGAAGGCTCTTCAGACGGTGACGCGCTGGATGCAGATATACTGCATTCCCGCATGGGACGACCGCGCCAGCCAGGAGGGCGGCGTGCGCTATGTGGTGACGCGCGTCAACCACGCGGGGGAACTGATGCTGATCGTGTGCTCGACGAGCAGGGCGCTCAGGAAACTGGATCAGCTTTACGAAATGCTGCACGCCGAATTCGCGGGGTTCCGCTCGCTGAACCACATCGTTCTGGAAAAGCGGCCCAGGCACGCGCTGGACGGACGGCTGGAGTCGTTCCGGGGCAGGCGCGCGCTGTACGACCAGCTGATGGGGCTGTCGTTTGAAATGTCGCCCAAGACCTTCTTCCAGGTGAACCACGCGCAGACGGAGAAGCTCTACGAATGCGTGCGCCAGGCGGCGGCGCTCACCGGCGGTGAACTGGTTGTGGACGCTTACTGCGGCTGCGGCACGATCTCGCTGGTGCTGGCGCGCGAGGCGGCGCATGTAATTGGCGTGGAGATCGTCGAGGCGGCGGTTGAGAACGCGCGCCTCAACGCCAAACGCAACAAGCTGGAAGAAAAGACTGAGTTTTTCGCGGGCGATGCGGGCAGGCTGGTGTCGGATATGCTCAGGAACCGCGTCTGCCCGGACGTTCTGGTCGTCGATCCTCCGCGCAAGGGCGTGGACGCAAGCCTGATCGACGCCATCATTCAGGCGAAGGTGCCGCGCCTCGTGTATGTGAGCTGTAACCCCGGCACCCTGGCGCGCGACGTAAAGCGTCTCACACGGGAAGGCGGCTATAAGATGGAGTACGCGCAGCCGGTGGATATGTTCTCGCAGACGGAGCACGTTGAGACGGTAGTATTGATGTCACGCATTCAGACCTGATCGCGGAAATAGCGCGGAAATACGAGCTTTTCGGGCACTTTGGCATCAGTGGTGAAGACCGGATTTGACCGCAAAAAACGCTCTGACTAAACATATCAAGCGTTCTTGCCGGAGGGTTGAGTAGGCCATTTAGATGTCAGAGGGTTGAGTTAGTGATATGGATGTTTTTGCCGTAGGGTTGAGTTAGTGATTTAGATAACGGCGGGTTGTTGCTGTGATTTGGATGTCAAAAAAAACGAGGCTCCCATGCTGCCATCAGCGGCGGCGGGGAGCCTTGCTTTATGCCTGTGTCTTGATAGGAAAATGTACTCCGTCTTAGAAACAGGCTGCGGCATAATGGGCGGTGCCGTTGGACCTTCATTTGAAGTCGAGAGTGGCCCGATTTTTTGTAAAAGATGTAATAAAGGTATTGACAACTAAGTTGTAATGTGATATATTACAAACATCAGCTGATAAGAACAGTGCGGAGGTGAAT
>JAFZRB010000006.1 GCA_017620115.1 Clostridia bacterium
GCTGGCCCAGGAGGGCGACAAGCTGCCCGTCAGCCTGATCGACGCTGCGGGCCGCGTGCCCACCGGCACCACCAAGTTCGAGAAGCGCGGCATCGCGGTGATGGTTCCCCAGTGGAACATCGACGCCTGCATCCAGTGCGGCACCTGCTCCATGGTTTGCCCGCACGCCTGCATCCGCCCGTATCTGGCCACCGAGGAAGACCTCAAGAACGCGCCCGAAGCCTTCCAGACCAAGGATGCCATCGGCCCGGCCTTCAAGGGCTACAAGTACCGCATGCAGGTCTCCCCGCTGGACTGCACCGGCTGCGAGAACTGCGCTCAGGTCTGCCCCGTGAACCAGGGTGGCAAGAAGGTCGCTCTGGAGATGAAGCCGCTGGCCACTCAGTCCGCGCAGGAAGCCAACTGGGAATTCGCCCAGACGCTGCCTGAGTTCAAGGGCGAGCTGGATGTGAAGAAGGTCAAGGACAGCCAGTTCAAGAAGCCGCTGTTCGAGTTCTCCGGCGCCTGCGCCGGCTGCGGCGAGACCCCGTATGTGAAGCTCATCACCCAGCTGTTCGGCGATCGCATGGTGGTTGCCAACGCCACGGGCTGCTCCTCCATCTACGGCGGCTCCGCGCCCACCTGCCCCTATACCACCAACGACGAAGGCCATGGCCCCGCCTGGGCGAACAGCCTGTTCGAGGACAACGCCGAGTTCGGCTACGGCATGAACCTGGCCATCACCCAGCGCCGCAACAAGCTGGCCGAGACCGTGAAGGCGCTCATCGCCGTCGACTGGGCTCAGCCCGCCATCAAGGAAGCCGGCGCCGAGTGGCTCGAAAAGATGAACGACGCCAAGGGTTCTATGGAAGCCGGCGCGAAGCTGCTGGCCGCCTGCGAGGACGGCGTCGACGTCGACCTGACCGGAACCCAGTGGGAGAAGGAATGGCTCGAGAACGGCAAGAAGTGCCCCTGCGAAGCCTGCACGCTGGCCCGCGAGGTCATCGCGAACGCCGATCTGCTGACCAAGAAGTCCATCTGGATCTTCGGCGGCGACGGCTGGGCCTACGACATCGGCTACGGCGGACTGGACCACGTTCTGGCGCAGGGCGAGGACGTCAACATCCTCGTTCTGGATACCGAGGTGTACTCCAACACCGGCGGCCAGGCCTCCAAGTCCTCTCCGACCGGCGCTGTGGCGAAGTTCGCCGCGGCCGGCAAGCGCACCAAGAAGAAGGACCTCGGCCTGATGGCCATGTCCTACGGCTATGTGTACGTGGCTCAGGTGGCCATGGGCGCCGATCCCGCCCAGCTGCTGAAGGCCGTGACCGAGGCCGAGGCCTATCACGGCCCGTCCCTGATCATCGCCTACGCGCCCTGCATCAACCACGGCATCAAGATGAACCAGGCTCAGGCCGAGATCAAGAAGGCCGTGGCCGCGGGCTACTGGCCGATGTATCGCTACAACCCCGAGCTGGAGAACCCGCTGACCGTCGATTCGAAGGATCCGACCGCGAGCTATCAGGACTTCATCCGCGGCGAAAACCGCTATGCGTCCCTGCTGCGTCAGTTCCCGGACACCGCCGAGAAGCTGTTCACCAAGGCCGAGGAAGACGCCGCCGGCAGGCTTGCCATGTACAAGAAGCTGGCCGCGCAGTAAGCGCCAAACCCGCTTAAAAGCGTCGCAAAACGACATAACGAACCGCGCCTGTCCGCGAAAGCGGGCAGGCGCGCTTTGTCAGAACGGCGCGCGCGGTTTATGATTGAAATAATAGAAATACTGTGGTAATATATAAACCATCCAAACGCTGGGAAAACATGAACGAAAGGATGGGATCATATGAAACGCACGCTCAGGAAAGCGCTGCCGCTGCTTGCGGCGCTGGCGCTGATTGTCCTCATTGCGCCCGCGCTGACCGGGCACGCGGCCGGCGCAGACACTGCCATCACCAGCCTCGACATCACTTACCTGGACGAGCCGGCGGTTGGCAAGAACCCGGATTACGTCGTGACCGTAGACAACAGAGCCTGCTATCAGGGCAAGTCCGGCAAGGCATACTACACGGACGACTGGTGGAAGAACGGCGTTTACTGGTACGACCTGACGGCCAACGCGCCTATCAAGCCCACCGACACGTTTGCCGCGGGCCATCAGTACCGGGTGGTCATCGCCTTTATCAGCAGGAGCGGCTATACGTTCTACAGCAGCGGCGGCGGCATCGCGACGAAGTGCACGTTCAATGGGAAGCAAGCGACGGATACGATCCGGTACGCGGACGACAATTTCGGCTTCTCGTACGATTTCCCCGCGCTGTCGGCCGGGTCGACCGTCATAAGCGCCATCACCATCACCGGCGTCGACGCGCCTGAGATCGGCAGGAACCCGGACTACAACGTGACCGTGAGCGCCACGGGCTGCTACAAGGATGACTATAGCAGCTCAACCTGGAAGAACGGCGTGCGCTGGTACGACCTGACCGCCGACGCGGCCATAAAGCCCACCGACGCGTTCGTCGCGGGCCATCAGTACCGGGTGACCGTTTCCATATACAGCAGCAGCGGCTATACCTTCTACAGCGACGGCGGCGGCGTTCCGGTGAAGTGCACGATCAACGGAAAGTCGGCGACGAAAATATCGATATATGAGGAAGACAACTTCGGCTTTTCATACGACTTCCCCGCGCTGTCGGCCGGGACGACCGTCGTAGACGCCATTACCATTACCGAACTCGATCCCCCCGCCGTCGGCAATGCGCCGGACTACTATTACACATACAGCCCCAGCAATAAGGTGCAGCACGTGTCTCAGACCAGCGACGACGGCTGGAAAGCCGGCGTGCTCTGGGCGGACAATACGGCCAACGAGACTCTGAGCGCGAGCGCCGCGTTTGTCGCCGGACATGTCTACGAGGTATGGGTCCAGCTGACGGCCAAGGACGGCTACAGCTTTGGAGACGCGACGACGGTCACGATCAACGGCGTCGCCGCCCGGATCAACTGGGACTACACCACCGCTGACCATATCCTCATACAGCATACCTTCCCCGCGCTGGGCTCGGGCCACCTGTTCCCCACGGATTACCACGGCTTCGCCACTTATGACGGTGGCCTGTTCTATGCCTACGGCGGCGACGTGGTGACTTCCGCCAACGGCGTGGTGCAGGATCCGAACCATCCCGAGACCTGGTATTTCTGCGCGAACGGACAGGTTCAGCTGCAATACACCGGCCTGGCCGAGTACGACGGCGAGTGGTTCTACCTGGAGAACGGCGTGCTGGATACGGGCCGCAGCGGCCCCGTGCTCTATGACGGCGGCACCTTCATTGTCGGCGCGGGCCGGCTGCTGAGGGAATACACAGGGCTGCTACAGTACCGCCTGTGGTACTTCGTGGTGAACGGCCAGGTTCAGACGCAGTACACGGGCCTTGCGCAGTACGACGGCGCGTGGTTCTACGTGATCCAGGGCCGCGTCGGCACCGAGTACAGCGGCCCCGTGGTCTACGACGGCCACACGTTCAACGTCGTGGCTGGGCAGGTCGTGTCGTGATAGTTTCGTGGTATAACATGCGCCGGAGCAGGGGTGGGAATGCCGCCGCTCCGGCTCTTTTTTCGCGGCCGGGCATGAATCCTCCCTCGCTTTACATTCCCGCGCTTTACAAAATAAAAAGCGCGGGGTATAATGGGCGATATAATCTTTCATGGAGGGATTTGTCATGGCGGAATACACGATCAAAGAGCTGTATACCTCAAAACCAACCGAAAACATCGAAAACGTGACGGTCAACGGCTGGGTTCGCACCATGCGCGAATCCAAGACCTTCGCCTTCGTCGAGCTGAACGACGGAAGCTATTTCAAAAATCTGCAGGTCATACTGGACGAGGCCGAGCTTCCCGATTACCGCGAGCTGGTGAAGAAGATCAGCGTGGGCGCGTCGCTCACGGTGACCGGCACGCTGGTCATGACGCCCGACATGAAGCAGCCCTTCGAGCTGCGCGCCGCCAGCGCCGAAGTGCTGGGCGAGAGCCCGGTCGACTACCCGCTGCAGAAAAAGCGCCACACGCTGGAATACCTGCGCACCATCGCGCACCTGCGGCCCCGCGCCAATCTGTTCCAGGCCACCTACCGTGTCCGCTCCATCGCCGCGCAGGCCATCCACCGTTTCTTCCACGACCGCGGTTTTGTGTACGTTCACACCCCGCTCATCACCGGCAGCGACGCCGAAGGCGCGGGCGAAATGTTCCAGGTGACCACGCTCGACCTCGACAACGTGCCCCGCACCGCGGACGGCAAGGTCGACTACGCGCAGGACTTCTTCGGCAAGCCCGTGTCGCTCACCGTGTCCGGCCAGCTGAACGCGGAGACGCTGGCGCTGGCCTTCGGCAGGGTGTACACCTTCGGGCCTACCTTCCGCGCCGAGCGCAGCAACACCCAGCGCCATGCCGCGGAGTTCTGGATGATCGAGCCGGAAATCGCCTTCGCCACGCTGAAGGAGGATATGGAGCTCCAGGAGGACATGATTAAATACATCATCGACGCCGCGCTCACCGAAGCGCCGGAGGAGATGGCCTTCCGGGACAGCTTCGTCGAGAAGGGGCTCATCGAGCGCCTGACCGCCGTGCGCGATGCCGAGTTCGGCCGCGTGAGCTA
>JAFZRB010000007.1 GCA_017620115.1 Clostridia bacterium
ACGCGGCTTGAGGCGGGATTTTTGACGTTCACCGTCGTTTCCAGCCGGACGAATTTCGTCTCCGAAAAGATGAATTCGACCACGCGCTGCAACGCTTCCGTGCAGAGTCCGCAGTTCCAGCGCCGCGGATCGACACGGTAGCCGACCTTTCCGATCCTGTCGGTATCGACCTCGAACACCTCCATGATCCCGATGACCTTGCGGGTGTCCTTGAGTTCCATTCCCCAGATGAAACTATGGGACGGCCTGCGGACCACTTGGGGGCGGGGATCGATGAACATAAGCTCCGGATTCTTATCTTCTTTGCTGGCCGGACGTCCCCAATAAGTGTAAACCTCGTCCAGCCCGAGCCATTCTCTCAGATCATCCGCGTCGCTGGCAGTGAGCCTGCGCAGGATCAGCCTGGGCGTCTCCAGTTCGGGGATGTATGCGCATGCTTTCATCATGCCGGTTCTCCTCGCTTCCGCCACACGATCCGCCCGCCGCATACCGTCATCAGGCATTCGCCGAACACACGTTTTCCATCGAAAGGCGTCGCGCGGCCCCTGGAGAGGAAGTCGTCCGGGTCGACGGCGTATTCGCTGTTCAGGTCGAACACCGTGAAGTCGGCGGGCATGCCCTCGTCCAGACCGGAGCGGAAGCCAAACCGCCGCGCGGGATTCGCGCTCATCAGCGCGACCAGTCGTTCGAGCGGCAGGACGTTTGTTTTCACGAGCTCCGTATACAGAACCGGGAAGGCCGTTTCCAGCCCCACGACGCCCATCAGGCTGCCCTTCAGGCCCCGGCTCTTTTCCTCCGCCGAGTGCGGCGCGTGGTCGGTGGCGATCATATCGACGGTGCCGTCGAGCAGGCCTCCGATCAGCGCCTCTCTGTCGCTCCGGCTGCGGATGGGCGGGTTCATCTTGAAGCGCCCGTCCTCCTCAAGCATGCTGTCGTCCAGCGCGAGGTAGTGCGGAGCGGTCTCGCAGGTGACATCGAGCCCCTGCCGTTTGGCCGCCCGGATGAGCGCCACGCTCTCCTTCGTGGAAACGTGGCAAACGTGGTAAGCGCAGCCGGTCTCTTCGACCAGACGCAAGTCGCGCTCGACGGCGCGCCATTCGCTCGCGGAAGATATGCCGGCGTAGCCATGGCAGCGCGCGTATTCACCATCGTGGATACAGCCGCCGTTCAGCAGGGAATTGTCCTCGCAGTGCGCGGCGATGATCCTGCCCAGCGATTTGGCGCGCAGCATGGCTTCCTTCATGAGAGCGGCGGATTGGACGCCCTTGCCGTCGTCCGAGAAACCGCATACATACGGCGCCATGGCCGCCAGATCGGAAAGGCGTTCGCCCTTTTCGCCCCGCGTGATCGCGCCATAGGGGACAACGCGCACGACGGCGTCACGGCGGATCAGAAAAAGCTGCGCTTCGAGCGTTTCCGCAGAATCGGGCACCGGATCGAGGTTCGGCATGGGGCAGACCGTGGTGAAGCCGCCCCGCGCCGCCGCGCCGGTTCCCGAGGCAATGGTCTCTTTGTAAGAAAAACCCGGTTCCCGCAGATGCACATGGACATCGACGAAACCGGGCATAAGATAGCAGCCGTCAAACTCAAAAACGGGCGCGCCGGCCGCTTCAGCCGAAATCGCGCCTTCCCGAACGGACAAATCGCCCGTCACAAAGCGGTTTCCCGCCTTCGAGAAGATCCGACAGCCCTTCACGGTAAACTCCAAGATCCTGCTCCTTTCCGGACCCGCAGGGATGAAAAAGCCCTGCCGCGGATACGGCAAGGCTTCGCTCCATGGCCAAACGCCCGCACAGCGGGCCAGCTGTCAGCGCGATCTTGCCGGCATCTCCGTACCGAATTAAAGATTCACTGGAAGCTATTGTATGTGCAAATGAAAAGCGTGTCAAGCGCGCTCATGAGAAAAACAGAAATTTATCAATTGGCGGAATCCTTCGCGTCGCGCCGGCCGTCCTGCTCCTCGATCAGCGCGAGGATTTTCCGCGCGGCGTCGGGGTGGGCGTTTTCCGACTGCCGGCGCTGCATGTCGCGCTGAATGGCGGCGTTGCGCGCCAGCTCGCAGCCGTAGCGGATCTGCTCCTCAATGGTGTGCGCGGAGAACGAAATGCCGTGTTCCTCGAAGAAGCGGCTGTTGGCCGTTTCGCAGCCCGGGATGGGCGCGGTGTGAATCAACGGCACGTTGCGCACCAGCGCTTCGGTCGAAGTGAGCCCGCCGGGTTTGGTGTAGAGCACGTCGCAGGCCGCCATGTAATCGGCGACGTCGTTGGTGTAGCCGATCACGCGGATGTTGGGGATGTGTCCGAAGCTTTCCTTCATACTGTTCAGCAGGCGCTCGTTGCTGCCGCAGATCACGGCGATGATGCCGTTTTCGACTTCGTTGTGCAGCTGCTCCGTGAATTTGAGAATGTGGCCCGAACCCATGCTGCCGCCCATCACGAGGAACAGCGGCGCGTCCTCGGGCAGGTTTAACCGCGCGCGGGCTTCAGCGCGATCCGCCTCGTCGCTGAACCGGCTGCTGACGGGGATGCCATAGGCGCGCAGCTTCTCACGGGGGAGGCCGCGCCGGGCGTATTCGTCCGTCAGATCCTCATGGGGCAGTATATAGTAGTCGCACTCCAGGTCTTCCCAGAAGGGCTGGCAGGTGTAGTCGGTGGCGATGGCGACGGTCACAGGCAGCTTCGCGCCGCGGCGCTTGAGGTAACTGATGGCCTCCATGGCGAACAGGTGCGTCATGACGATGCCGTCGCAGGGGTTCTCAGCCAGGTACCCCGCCAGCCGCTTCGCGATGGGAATGTTGGCGTAGTAAATGGGGGAGAGATGGCGGGTGGTGCTCACGGCCATGCTCGCCCGGTAAATCATACCGAAAAAGTGCGGCGAATGGCGCGCCATGCCGATGTAGGAATTGCTGATGAGATCGCTCGTGGCCTGATTGGCCATCGCGAGATAATCCTCGAGGACAGCCGTATGTCCCTGCCGCTCGATTTCTTCTTTCATGGCCCTTGCGGCCGTATTGTGGCCTCCGCCGGTATTGCAGGAGAGGATCAGTATTTTCATGGAAGGATTATGCTCCTTTCAGGGGCTTATGTTTTATCGATTTATCTGCATTATACCATATTCAATCGAAAAATGGTATGCCCGCGGCGCTCTTTAGTGTTTTTTAATGAAATACCGGCGTTGACGCGCGCGTTATCCGGATGGCAACGCGCGGCGGGATTACGGCGTATCGTCGAAACAGGCGTCGTCATCCAGCCCGGCCCGCCCGACGGCTTCGCGCACGATATCCCACGAATAGCCGCGCCTGGCAAGCGCCTGGCCGAGTTTGTCGCGCGCCGCGCGGGGCTCGAGTCCCTCATAGCGCCGGGCAAGGCGCCTGGCGAGCGCCGTCGCGGCCTCGAGCTGAGCGCTGTCGTCCAGCTGTTCGAGCGCTTCGCTGGCGGTTTCTTCGTCCACGCCCTTGGCGCGCAGGCTGCGCTTGAGCGCGTAACGGCCAACATGGCCGTCCTGGCGCAGTTCCACAAAACGCCCGGCGAAGCGCCTGTCGTCGATCAGCCGGTTTTCCGTCAGCCGCCCGCACACGGACTCCGCCACGGGCGCCAGGAAGCCCCGGCGAAGGAGCGCGCTTTTCAGAGAGGACGCGGTCATGTCGCGGTCGGCGAGCATGTCGAGGGCGGCCTCGTAGGCGGCTTTCGCCTGTTTGGCGCACAGTCGGCTCACGTAATC
>JAFZRB010000391.1 GCA_017620115.1 Clostridia bacterium
AAATCGCTGCTGGAGCCCTTCAGCGGCACGGCGCTGACCGGCGGGAACACCATGGACACCTACTGGAACGCCGAGGCGGGCGAGATCAAATACCAGATTCAGAACGGCTGCGGCATCGACCAGGCGCTGGCCTGCTGGATGAGCGAGATGAGCGGCCTGGGCGAGATCCTCGACCGGGGCAAGGTGGACAGCGCGCTTTCCGCCGTCTACCGCCACAACTTCAAGCCCGAGCTGCGCGCGCATGTGAACCCCTGCCGCGTGTACGGCCTGAACGACGAGGCGGGCACGGTCATCTGCGCGTGGCCGGAGGGCGTGAAAAAGCCCGTCGTGCCCGTGCCCTACGCCGAGGAGACCATGCACGGCTTCGAGTATCAGGCGGCCTCGCATCTCATCGCCCACGGGTTCGAGGAGGAGGGCCTGCGCATGGTGAAGGCCGTGCGCGACCGCTACGACGGCCGCCGCCGCAATCCCTGGAACGAGATGGAGTGCGGCTCCAACTACGCCCGCAGCATGGCCAGCTGGGCGCTGCTGCTGATCTATTCCGGCCTCGTTTACGACCTGCCGCGCGGTCGGCTGGGCTTCAGGCCGCTCAAGGGCGCGGGCAGGTTCTTCTGGTCGGTCGAAGGCGCGTGGGGCGAGGCGGATGTCGCGGAGAACGGCCTGACGCTCGCCGTGACCGAGGGCGGGATAACGCTTCGCCGCCTGGCGCTGAACGGCGCCTGGCAGGCGGCGGACGTCCGCCTGAACGACGCGGCGGTCGGCTTCACCGCCGAGGACGGCGACGTCGTCTTCGACGCGCCGGTCATTCTGCGCGCCGGCGACACGCTGCGCGTGCGCGCGTAATCTCAGCAGATTATCACGAAAAGAGGATGAAAATATGGAAACGGTATCTCTCGGCATGATTCTGGAGGCGAGGGAACGGCTCAAGAAGGCCGTGCGGAGCACCGACCTAGTGCCCTCGCAGATCCTGGCGATTCCGGGCAAGCGCGAGGTCTTCCTGAAGACCGAATGCCTGCAGTATACCGGCTCGTTCAAGCTGCGCGGCGCGTATAACCGCATCTCGATGCTCACGCCGGAGGAGCGCGGGCGCGGCGTCATTGCCTCCTCGGCGGGCAACCACGCGCAGGGCGTGGCGCTGGCGGCCGCGAAATTCGGCGCGAAGGCCACCATCGTGATGCCCGCGGGCGCGCCGCTGGCCAAGGTGGCGGCCACCCGCTCCTACGGCGCGGAGGTGGTGCTGCACGGCGCCGTCTACGACGACGCCTACGCCGAAGCCTGCCGCATCCAGGAGGAGAGCGGCGCGGTGTTCGTCCATCCGTTCAACGATCCCTACGTCGTCGCGGGCCAGGGCTCGATCGGCCTGGAAATCATGGACGCGAATCCGGACATCGACACCGTCGTGGTGCCCATCGGCGGCGGCGGCATGGCCTCGGGCATCGCGGCGGCCGTCAAGCTGCTGCATCCGGAGGTCAAGGTGGTGGGCGTTCAGGCGGCGGGCGCGCCGTCCATGCTGGAATCCATGCGGGCGGGCAGGATCGTGACGCTCAAAAACGCCTCCACCATCGCGGACGGCATCGCCGTGAAGACGCCGGGCGACCTCACCTTCGCCATGTGCGAGAAATACCTGGACGAGGTCGTGACCGTGGAGGAGGACGAAATCGCGGGCGCCATCCTGATGCTGCTGGAGAAATGCAAGATCGTGGCGGAAGGCGCGGGCGCGGCCAGCGTCGCCGCCGTGATGTATGAGAAATTCGACACCGCGGGCAAGGTGGCCTGCGTGGTGTCCGGCGGCAACATCGACGTGACCACCCTGCAGCGCATACTGGATCAGGGCCTCATGAAGTCCGGCCGCATGGTCCGCATCCACACCGTGATTCAGGACAGACCGGGCCACCTGGCGCGGCTGCTGGCGGTTATTTCGGAGAGCGGCGCGAACGTGGTGTCCATCCAGCACGACCGCACCAGCAGCAGCAGCGGCATCGGCATGGCCCTGCTCGACCTGCTGCTCGAAACCAACGACTTCGAGCACCTCAGCAGGGTGCACGAGCTGATGAAGGAGAACGGGTATCCGGTGATGTGATACTTACAGTTTTCGTTTGAAGAATACCCGTGACAATTTGCACCGTCTGTGTTATACTGTAGGTAATTCAGGACACAGGCGGTGCAATTTATGCTGAGCAAATACATTGAAAAAGACATACTCGGTAAATTCGAGTTTCATGACTACGGTCATGCTCTCGAGATTTTACATGAATCCTTCCCCGAAGAATGGAAAGAACTGCAGGAATGTCTGCGCCGTCTGCGTCTGACGACTGCTGATATTTCACAGGCAGGCGGCAACGAATCGCCGATTCCTAAAAAATTCGACGATGTTCTTTATCCATATGGATGGAGAGAAATCAGGATTAGTGGAGATCTCGAGGTAAAGAAGTATCCCAGACAGGCTGTTCAACGGCGCGGGCGCTTTGCCGAAGAACCTTTTGAAGTTGAGGTCATTCAGGGATATATCGATGGCCACAACATTGACTTTCTGAAGAACAAAGTTGCTTTTGATCTTGAATGGAACAGCAAGGATCAAACCTTTGACCGTGACCTGCTGGCGATGAGGACATATTTCGACTGCGGCTTGATTGATGTTGGCGTCATTGTCACACGCGCAGAGGAACTCAACGATATTTTCAGGAGCCTTGGTATTATGGCGAAATACGGCGCATCGACAACTTGGATGGGAAAGCTCCTTTACCGTCTGGATTCGCGGCGCAACGGCGGATGCCCGATTCTGGCGGTTGGAATACGGAAGGGGTGTGTGGATGGCTATGAGTAATATCGACAGCACAATAAAGGATTTGTTGGCCTTTGCGGGTGGTAATAAATATAAGACCATATATGCGGATCCGCCGTGGCGTTTTCAAAACCGAACCGGCAAAGTCGCCCCTGAGCACAAACGGCTTACCCGGTATGAAACAATGACCGTGGAAGAAATCATGTCCCTGCCCATTTCAGATATCGCCGCTGATAAAGCGCATTTGTACTTATGGGTTCCCAACGCCATGCTGCCCGATGGCCTTGCTGTATTGGATGCATGGGGATTTGAGTACAAGAGCAATATCATTTGGGAGAAGGTTCGCAAGGACGGTATGCCGGATGGACGCGGTGTAGGTTTCTACTTTAGGAATGTCACTGAAATGTGCCTGTTCGGGATTCTTAAAAAATCTGCACCAAACAGGACGCTTGCACCAGCCAGGAGTCAGGTCAATCTGATACGAACGATAAAGAGGGAACACAGCAGAAAACCGGATGAAATCATTCCCATTATTGAAGCATGCAGTCCTTCGCCGCGCATCGAGCTCTTTGCGCGTGGCGACCGCGACGGATGGGATATGTGGGGAAATCAGGCGACGCCCGATTACGAGCCAGATTGGCACACCTACAAAAATCATACCACGAAAATGGCGGCCGCTCCGCTTTGAAACAGTCTATGACCCTTGCCGCATTTTCTCATTCTATAAGGCGAAGCCCGCTTCCAAAAGGGCTTCGCCTTACATTATACGTACAGCAAACGTCCGCGCCTCACGCCGGCTCGCCCGTCTCGCTGACGATGCGGCCCCTGGCCATGCAGAACGTCACGCGCAGCCTGTCGTCGAGTAG
>JAFZRB010000048.1 GCA_017620115.1 Clostridia bacterium
GTCGCAGATCTCCATGACCTCCCGCAGCTTGTGCGAGATGAAGACCACGCCCACATTCTGCTTTTTCAAAGTGCGCAGCATATCGAAAACGCGCTCGATCTCAGGATCGGTCAGCGATGTCGTCGGCTCATCCATGATAATGATGGAGGCCTTCATCAGCAGCGCGCGCGCAATTTCCACAATCTGTTTGTAGCTGGCGTCCAGGGACGCCACCTGGGCCATGGGATCGATGTCAATATCCAGGCTCCGAAACAATGCCCTGGTCTGCCTGAGTTCTTCTTTATGGTCGATGAATCCGCTTCTTTTTTTGATTTCCCGGCCGATGAACATGTTCTCGTACACCGGCAGGTCGTTGATGAGGTTCAGTTCCTGATGGATGAACGCGATGCCCGCGTTCAGGGACTGGGCCGGGGAATGGAACGTCACGCTTCGGCCGTCCAGGTCGATCCGGCCCTGATCCGCCTGTATAACGCCGCCCAGGATATTCATCAGGGTGGATTTTCCCGCGCCGTTCTCGCCCAGCAGGGCGCATATCTCGCCGCCCTGAACGGTGAAATCCACCTGACGGAGCACGTCGTTGGCTCCGAAAGACTTCACGATTCCCTTCATGGAAACCTTCATAGCTTCACATCCTCAAACGTCAATCCCCATTTCAAGCAAAGGCCGTGGGATGAACCACGGCCTTCGCTGATCGGACAGGCAAATCCATCAATAGATGGTGTTGCTGGGATCGAGGTACTCTTCGACGTTGGAAGCGTCGACGATCTGAGAGGGGATCACGGTCACGGCCTCGACCTCTTCGCCGGCCAGCTTGGCCAGGGCGACGTCGAAGCAGTCGCGGATCATCAGCGGGCTGTACAGGGAGGAGCTGACGGCGATGTCCTTGTTCTCAGCGATGAGCTGGAAGTACTCCTGGCAGCCGCCGCCGCCGGTGATGGCCTTGATGTCGGTGCGGCCGGCGTCCGCGATGGCCTGCAGCACGCCGATGGAGGTCTCGTCGTCGAGGCTGTAGACGGCGTCGATCTGGGGATTGGCGGCCAGGATGTCCGCGAAGTCCTTCAGGCCGTCTTCACGGGTGAACTTGGTGGCGTACTCGATCACGTTCAGGTTGGGAGCGATCTCCGCGATGGTCTCGTTGAAGCCGGCCATGCGCAGCTCGGAAACGGAGCCGCTGGTGGGCACGGGCAGCGCGACGACGGTCGCGTCGGCGCCGACCTTATCGACGATGAACTTGGCGCCGGCCACGCCCATGGATTTGTTGTCGCCGGTGACCTTCAAAACGCCCTCGGCGTCGATGTCCATATCAAAGGCCACCACGACGAGGCCCTGATCGATGGCGTTCTGAACGGGCACTTCCATGCCGGTCCACTGGGGAGCGATAACCAGGATCTGAGCGCCCCACAGGATGGCTTCGTCGATCTGGGCGGTCATTTCCTCGGCGTTGCCGGAGGTGGTGAGCCGGTACTCGATCTTGCCGGCGTCAGCCAGTTCCTTGGCGTAGGCTTCAGCCTGATAGGTGATGCCGCTGACCCAGCCGTGGGTCATCACGGGCACCAGAACGCCTACCTTCACGGGCGCGTCGTCGGCGAACGCGGGCGCCAGGCCAAGGCACAGCGTCAGAACGAGAACCAGGGCGAGAATCTTTTTCATGGTGAGTTCCTCCTTCATAAGTAGTTCTTCCGAAAGCCTCCGTCCCGTCGCGGGCGGTCAAGCCCGCGCGGGAACCATGCTTTCTCCGCTTATATTTTATAGCATTCGATATCCGATGTCAATTCCCTTCTTCCATTTCAACGATCATACCGATCTATCCCCTCCATATCCGGCTTTTGTATCCATGGACGATCATAATATTACATCCGTTTCGCCATCCGGCGCAAGGGAAAAATGTAGTCATCCGCGCAAACCCCGCATACCGGGAACCGTTCTTTTGCCTGATACGTCATTATCTGCGTCGTCAAGTTGAATCATGGGAGGAAATCCGGAATGAAAAGAACAGCGGCGTTGATCCTGAGCTTGGTTCTGCTCCTGTCCGTCATGGGCGTCCGCGCGGAGGGCGAAGAGCCGCTCTTCAAACAGATGGCCGCGCTGGAGTGGCTTTTCTGCAGCGGAGCGGGCGGCTGGGCCGCGGATCTTTGGATACTGGAAGACGGCTCTTTCAGAGGGGAATACCACGCCCTCGACATGAACGACGCCGGAGAGGGCTATCCGCTCGGCACTGTCTACATCTGCGATTTCACCGGCCGGATGACGCTTCTGGAACAGGCGGACGAGCGCTCATGGAAGATCCTGATCGAAAAGATGGCCTTCGATGAGGAGCTGGGGCTGGAAACGATCATCGAAGAGGGCTATCGGTGTATCACGACCGATTTCTACGGCATTACCGAAGGAGACGAAATGACGCTGTATCTGCCCGGAACGCCGGTCGACGCGCTTTCGGACGATATGCGGATGTGGGCGCATCTGTACGACATGGAAAACGCGCCTTCAGAGCTGGAAAACTGGATGCTGTGCAGCGAGAAAAACGACAGCGGTTTCGTGGGTTACCCGATCTTCGACGGGACGGCCGAGGAGAATCCCTGATTGATAAACGCGCCCGCAAACGACAGTTCACGATGGAGGAGGCGCAGCCCATGCCGCCGCTCAGCATGATGATCAAGCCGGTATCCGCCGCGTGCGCCATGCGGTGCCGATACTGTTTTTACGCCGACGTGTCCGGCCGCCGCGCCGTCAAGAGCTACGGCGCGATGAGCCGCGACACCATGCGCGCGCTCGTCCGGCGGGCCTTCGCCTACGCGGACGGCGCCGTCTCCTTCGCGTTCCAGGGCGGCGAGCCCACGCTGGCGGGCGTCGGTTTTTACCGCGAATTCGTGGATCTGGCGCGGCAGTATAACGCGCGGAACCTTCGCGTGTCCTACGCGCTGCAGACCAACGGCTACGAGCTGAGCGACGAGCTGTGCGCCTTCTTCGCGGAGAACCGCTTCCTGCTGGGCGTATCGGTGGACGGCACGCGCGAAATCCACGACGCGCTGAGGCAGGACGCGCGCGGCGAGGGCACCTACGACCGCGTCATGCAAAGCGTCGCCCGGCTCAGACGCCACGGCGTGGACTACAACGTGCTGTGCGTGGTCACGGAGCCGGTCGCGCGGCAGGGCGCGGCCTGCTGGGACGCGCTGAGCGAACACAAATACCTCCAGTTCATCCCCTGCATCGACGATTTCGACGGCGACCGGCGGGAGTACTCGCTCACGGCCGCCTCCTACGGGCAATTCCTCATCGACACGTTCGACCGCTACGAGGCAGCCTTTTACGCCGGCCGCCCGGTGAGCGAACGGCGGCTGGACAACTACCTGATGCTGCTGCTGGGCCGGCGGCCGGAGCACTGCGGCATGGCCGGGCAGTGCGGGCTGTATTTCCTGGTCGAGGCGGACGGCGGCGTGTATCCCTGCGATTTCTACGTGCTGGACGAATGGCGGCTGGGCAACGTGAACGAGTCGGGCCTCAGGCGCATGGAGAGCTGCGAGCGCGCCCGGGCGTTCCGGGCCATGTCGCTGGAGCGGGGCGAAAAATGCGCGGCGTGCCCCTGGTTCGGGCTGTGCCGCGGCGGCTGCCGGCGCGACTGCGAGCCCTGGCAAAACGGCATGCCCTCCGAAAACCGCTTCTGCGAGAGTTACCGGCGCTTCTTCGAGGCGCGGCTGCCGCGCCTTGAAAAGCTGGCGCGGGCCGTGGAAAAGGGAAATTCCTGAAATTTAACTTGCCCGCGGCGCGCGCAGGTGCTATACTATCTGAGTGCTGTGAAACAGCTGTGCCATAGACAGCAGGCGCGAAAGCTTAAAGACACGTTCGTGTCGCCCGCCGAGGCGCAATGGACAGACAGATTGATTTATGTCGCCCTTGCGTCGTGTGCGCAGGGGCGTTTCATATGCCGTCGATTCCTGGACGGATATGGAGGTGTGTAACAATGTCCAAAAATCTTGAAATCAAGCAGGCCGCCGTCGCCGAGATCAAGGAGAAGATCCAGAAGGCTCATTCCTTCGTCATGATCGACTACCGCGGCATGACGGTCGCCGAGGTGACCGATCTGCGCAACCAGTTCCGCAAGAGCGGCTGCGAGTACGCCGTTCTGAAGAACACCCTGGTGAAGCTGGCGCTGAAGGAAATCGGCATCGAAGGCTTCGACGCCGAGCTGAACGGCCCCACCGCCGTCGCCTTCGGTATGCAGGACGCCGTGTCTCCCGCGAAGGTCGTCAAGGAGTTCATCGAGAAGAGCAAGAAGGGCTCCATCAAGTGCGGCTTCGTCGATGGCGAGAAGCTCGACGTGAAGGGCGTGGAGGCCCTGGCGAGCATTCCCCCGCGCGAGGTTCTCATCGCGAAGGTCATGGGCAGCCTGATGAGCGCTGTGAGCAAGTTCGTGTACGTCGTGGAGGCTATCCGCAAGCAGAAGGCCGGCGAAGAATAATCGCCGCCCGAAACATCATTCATTCAGACTATCAGATTATGGAGGGATAATACAATGACTCATGAAGAGATTATTTCCGCGATTGAATCCATGACCATTCTCGAGCTCAACGAGCTCGTCAAGGCGATGGAAGAGAAGTTCGGCGTGTCCGCCGCCGCGCCCGTGGCCGCCGCCGGTGGCGCCGCTGCCGCCGCCGCTCCCGTTGAGGAAGAGAAGACCGAGTTCGATGTCATCCTGAAGGAAGTCGGCTCCGAGAAGATCAAGGTCATCAAGGTCGTCCGCGAGATCACCGGCCTGGGCCTGAAGGAAGCCAAGGACGCCGTCGAAGGCGCTCCCAAGACCCTGAAGGAAGCCGTCTCCAAGGAAGACGCCGAGAAGTTCAAGGCCAAGCTGGCCGAGGTCGGCGCGACCGTCGAGATCAAGTAATTCCAATTCACGCAAAACAGCCTCGCCCCGATCGGGAGAGGCTGTTTTTTCGTCGTTTATCCGGCGAAGGCCCGAAAAGGCGCGGCGCTTACCGCCGGAACAGATCCCCGCGCTTTGCGATTTCCTCCCGGATCACCGCCGCCGCGTGCCCGTCCAGCGGCGCGACGGCCGCCTCCGGCGACATCACGATACGCGGCGTTTTGCCGGCCGGGGCGTTCGCCTTGAAATCCAGCATATGATCCGGCGGGGCGACATCCGCCGTGCCCGCGATGGCCGCGCACAGCACGGAGGCGACCAGCAGATCGCCCTGCGGCGACGCGTGCTCGCCGTCGCCCGCGTACAGCTCGATCTCCGGATGCGCCTCGCGCACCGCCTGCCACACCACGCCCACCGGAGCCAGCAGCGACGGCCCCAGCGCATGCAGCTTTTCATAGGTGTCGATCATCTTCCGCTGGTTTTCAGGGAAGCGCTTTTCAGCCCAGGTCATGTAGAACACCGGCGTCACGCCTCCCGCGCGGCACAGCTCCAGCGCCCGCGCGCCGTCCGCGAGGGATTCCTCCTCGGGCGGGAAGGGGTGCGCGGCCTGCTGCAGCACGCAGTAATCGAATCCGCCGTACAGCAGCGCGAAGCGCAGCGAGAAAAACTCGTCGATATGCCAGCCCAGATGCCTGCCGGAGAAGGCCAGCATACTCACCTCCGCCTGATCGCCGGTGGTGTTTTCATAAACATCCTGAAACAGGCGGGGCATGTCGTTCATGTAGGTGTGGCTGTTGCCGACGAACAGCACCCTGATACCAGCCGCCCGCCGCGTCATACGAAATCCTCGCGCATGGGCGTGAAGATATCCAGCAGCGTGCCCTTCTCCAGGCACAGCGTGCCGTGGAGAATGCCGCTCGGGAAGGCGATGGTGTCGCCCGCGGCCACTTCCGTATCGGCTCCGTCGATGGTGAAGCGGAATTTCCCGCTCTTCACATAAGTGTTCTGCCAGTGCGGATGGGTGTGCGCCGCGCCCACGGCGCCTTCCTCAAAATTCACCTCGACGATCATCAGCTGCTCGTTGTACGCCAGCACGCGCCGGGATACGCCGCCGCCCAGGTCCTTAAGCGGCACGTCGGCATGAAAAACAACCTTCGCTTCCATGATTCTCCGTCTCCTTTGCTCTGTTTTCGATGATTGGCGCGGCCCGCGGTCCGGCGCCGGCTCTATTATATCATCTTTTTGCGAAAAAGCACAGTGTGAAAATCAGATTCGCCCCTGTCAATGCGCCGCAGCCTGTGTTATAATGAGCGCGGAAAAAACCTTCTGAAAGGAGATTCGCATGAGCATGTTGGCGCAATATCCCCCGATGGGCTGGAACAGCTGGGACTGCTACGGCGCGGCCGTCACGGAGGCGCAGGTCCGGCAGAACGCGGACTACATGGCAAAGCGCCTCAAGGCATACGGCTGGGAATACGTGGTTGTGGATATACAGTGGTATCAGCCGACGGCCCGCTCGCACGCCTACGAGCCCTTCTCCGAGCTCGTCATGGACGAATACGGCCGGCTCCTGCCCGCGCCCAACCGCTTTCCCAGCAGCGCGAACGGACAGGGCTTCCGGCCGCTGGCCGACTATGTGCACAGCCTGGGGCTGAAGTTCGGCATCCACATCATGCGCGGGCTGCCCCGCATGGCGGCGCACCGCCGCCTGCCCGTTTTCGGCTTCGACGCCGCCTGCAGCGACGCCGCCGACCCGAACTCCATCTGCGCCTGGAATCCGGATATGTACGGCCTGCGCGCCGAACTGCCCGCCGCGCGGGCTTACTACGACAGCATCTTCCGGCTTTACGCGCAGTGGGGCGCAGATTACGTGAAGTGCGACGACATCGCCCGGGAATACCCGCGCTGCCGCCGGGAGATCGAGATCATCTCCGAAGCCGCGCGCGCCTGCGGACGCGACATCGTGCTCAGCCTGTCGCCCGGCCCCGCGCCGCTCGAGCAGGCCGAACACCTCAGGACATACGCCAACCTGTGGCGCATCACCGACGACTTCTGGGATGACTGGCAGCTCCTGCGCGCCATGTTCAGGCGCGCGGCGCAATGGTGCGTTCACGCCGGGCCGGGCCACTGGCCCGACGCCGACATGCTGCCGGTGGGCGCGCTGCGACAGTGCTACGAGGAAGACGGCCAGGGCCCGGAATCCGGCGAGCGCAGCCATCACGGCTGGACGCGCTTCACCGAGGCCGAACAGCGCACGATGATGACGCTGTGGTGCATGATGCGCTCGCCCCTGATGATCGGCGCGGAGCTCACGAAAAACGACGATTTCACGCTGAAGCTGCTCACAAACAGCGCGGTGCTGGACATCGAGAAGACGAGCTGGTGCGCCCACCCGCTCTATGAGACGGACGAAGAATGCGCATGGATCGCGCCGCGCCGGGACAGCGCGGGCTGCTACGTCGCGCTCTTCAATCTCTCGGGCGAAACGCGCCGCGTGACCGTGCGGCCCGAAGCGCTGGAGCGGCCCTGCGTCCGCGCGACGGAGCTCTGGCGCGGCGAAACGGCCGCCGCCCCGCTGTCCGCCGTGCTCGGAGCGCACGACGCGGCGGTTTGGCTGGCTGAATACTGACGCGGAAACCCCGGAACGCCGAACCCGCCGCGCTTGACTATCGTCTCCTGATGGGATAAAATGATAGCGCAATGAAGACAACGCTCCCCCGCGCAATTCATCTTGAGCAAAGGAAAGGGATATATTATGAGAGTTCTGCTAGAGCACCTGACGAAGAGGTTCCCGGCCCGCGGCCGCAAGGCGCAGGGCGACGTAATCGCCGTGAACGATTTCACCTTTGAAATTCCCGACGGCCAGCTCGTGGGGCTGCTGGGCCCCTCCGGCTGTGGAAAATCCACAACGCTGAACCTGATCTGCGGGCTGGAAAAGCCCACCTCCGGCAAGATCTTCTTCGGCGACGACGACGTGACCGGCCTGCCGCCCGAAAACCGCGGCGTGGGCTTCGTGTTCCAGAACTACGCGCTCTATCCCCACCTCACGGTGCTGGGCAACATCCTCTTCCCGCTGCAGAACCTCAAGGGCGACGCGCGTCCTTCCAAGGAGGAAATGCTGCGCCGCGCCAAGGAGGCCGCTCACCTGGTGCAGATCGACGGCCTGCTGGAGCGCAAGCCCAGCGAGCTCTCCGGCGGCCAGCAGCAGCGCGTGGCCATCGCCCGGGCGCTGGTAAAGATGCCCCGGGTGCTCCTGCTGGACGAGCCGCTGTCCAACCTGGACGCCCGGCTGCGGCTGCAGACCCGCGAGGAA
>JAFZRB010000049.1 GCA_017620115.1 Clostridia bacterium
GCTTCCTCGATGTGCGCCTGCTCCGGCCGGATGGCAGGCGCGTCCTCTGTTTCGACGGCCACGCCCCTGGCGATGTCCGGCACAGGCGCGTAGTTGTACATCATCTCGGCCTCCACCTGGCGGCGCAGCGAGAGCGTCATGGGTGAGGGCCGGTTGCCGGCGCGGCGCGTCACCAGCCGCACGCGCCCGGCGCGGATGTCGCCCAGCAGGCAAATGAGGGCGTCCGCGTCGATATAGCGCTCCATACAGTCGCGCGCGGTCTCCACGAGGATGGGATGCGCGGGATGCGCGGCGGCGCGGGCCAGCGCTTCCGCGCCGCGCATGCGCTGCACCCACAGCGGCACGCGACCGCCGGGGCGACCGCCCATCATCAGCGCGCGATCCATGTTATAGCGGAAGGCGATGGTGAACTGCGCGGTCGAGGGCAGCTCGCGCCAGAGCGCCTCGCGCGCGGCCTGCGGGTCGAGCGACTGCAGCAGGTTCTCAGGCATCGGGGCGCCGGTCACGTGCAGCAGCACGCCGTCGTCATCATACCACACGCGCACGTCGCCGCGGGTACGCTTCGCGGCCTCGGCGCGCAGCAGCACGGCCAGGCCCTGATTGACGCGCCCGCCGAAGGGACAGTGCAGCATCATCTGGTGCTCGCCGGACTGATCTTCAAAATACTCCTCGACCAGCGTCTGGTCGGTGGCCAGGCAGCCGTTCGCGTCGATCTGGTCGCGCAGGTAACGGGAGAGCGCCGCGGCGCTCTCCCCGTCGCCGGTGAGGCCGCCCAGGTGGCGCGCCAGCCTACCGGCGTGGTGCGCCTCCTCCATGGCGCGCAGCATCTTCCCGAACGCCGCGCCGGTTTCGTAATCGCGGCCCATGCCGTCGCCGCGCCAGAAGGGCGACTGCGCGCCTTCGCCGGAAGCCGCGCGCACGATCACGCGGTCGCGGGTGATCTGCATGATGCGCCAGGCAAACGCGCCCAGGAAGAACTTGTCGCCCAGCCGCGCCTCGAACACGAACTCTTCCTCCAGCTCGCCCAGCCGGGTCACGCCATCCTCCAGATACACGGCGTACATGCCGCGATCCGGAATGGTGCCGCCCGAGGCGAGCGCCAGCATGCGCGTGTAACCGCTGCCGCGCACCGTGCCGTGGATGCGGTCGTATTCGACGCGCGGCGACACGGGCTTATCGTCGTCGTGCTCGTCGTCGCCGGAGAGCATGCGCAGCACAGCCTCCAGCTGCGCGCGCGTCAGCTCGCGATAAGGCGCGCTCCGCTTCATGAGCGCGAGCGCTTCGTCGACCGTATAGTCGCCCGCGGCGGCCATGGACACGAGATGCTGCGCGAGGATATCGAGGCACATGACCGGGGGCGTCACGCGCTCGATGAGGCCGCGCTTCATGGCCTCAGCCGTCATGGCGGCGAGCAGCGTCTCCTGATTCATGCGCGGATAGAAGCGCATGACGCTGGTCGCGCCCGGCCTGTGGCCGGCCCGGCCCAGCCGCTGGACCGCGGACGCGATGCGCTGCGGGCAGCCCACCTGAATCACCAGATCGATCTCGCCCACGTCGATGCCCAGCTCCATGGAGGACGTGGCGCACAGCACCTTGAGCGTGCCGGCCTTGAGCGCGCGCTCGGCTTCGAGGCGCTGCTCTTTGGCCATGCTGCCGTGATGCGTGCGCGCGAAGCCTTCGCCGCCCAGCGCGTTGACGCCGGACGCCACCTTTTCCGTGGTGGCGCGGCCCTCGCAGAATACCAGCGTGGTGCGGCCGCCCTGCGCGGCCTCGTAGATCGCGCCGCAGATCGCGGGCCAGACGGACTGGCCCGGCGCAGGATCCGGATCCGCGGCGAGCACGCGCAGGTCTGTCTTCTTGGACACGGCGGGCGCTACGATCTCGGTATCCGGCCCGCCCAGAAAATCCGCGGCCACCTCGAGCGGCCGGATCGTCGCCGAGAGGCCGATGCGCTGCGCGGGGCGCCGCGAAAGCGCGTCCAGCCGGGCGAGCGAGACGAGCAGGTGCGTGCCGCGCTTGCCGTTCAGGATGGCGTGCAGCTCGTCCACGATGACGGTTTCCGCGGCGCCGATCATGCGCTGGCCGCGCGCGCTGGTCAGCAGCAGATACAGCGATTCCGGCGTGGTGATGAGTATATGCGGCGGATGGCGGAGCATCCGCTGCCGCTCAGAAGCGGGCGTGTCGCCGTTGCGCACGGCGATGCGCACAGGCGCGCCGATCCCCTCGATGGGCCTCGCGAGGTTTTCACGGATATCGTTGCCCAGCGCCTTGAGCGGCGAAATATAAACGGCGTAGATGCGCTCCTCCAGCCGTCCCTGCCGCGCCAACCCGTTCAGCCGGTCGATGAGCATAAGGAACGCGGTGAGCGTCTTGCCGGTGCCGGTCGGCGCGCTGATGAGCACGTTTTTCCCGCTTGCGATAGCCGGCCAGCCCGCGCGCTGCACGGCTGTCGGCTCGCCCACGGCCTCTGAAAACCAGCGGCAGGTCGTTTCGCCGAAAAGGGAACGCATTGCGTCGTCCATGAGAGCCTCCTGTGAACAGGTGTTTTTTACAGTAAACCATGAAACGCGGGCGTTGTCAATGGGCGGAACGATGAATTGCGCCGGGCGGCTTGACATCCGCCGTCCGGCGCGCTACAATCAGGGTAGAACGCAATGATTATTTAACGGAACGGGGTGCTGATATGTATCGAATTGCCATACCTGTGACGAACTGGTATAACAACAGGGAAATGGACTGCGAAGCGACGCTCGCGGAGCTGCGGCGCGCCGGCGCGACGCGCGTGTGGCTGTGCACGGCGCGGGGCATTGAGCGCGAGGAGCGACTGTGCGAGGAGCTGCGGCTGCTCAGGGAACACCGGCTGTTTTTCGAGGCGAACGGGATCGAAGCGGGCGTTTGGCTCAGCTCGCTCGGCCACGGCGGCACGCTGGTGTACGACGACGCGCGGGCGCTGGAGCGCGCGTCGCGCTATGTGAAGATCGTGGGGCTGGATGGCAGCGCGTGCGGCGACAGCTTCTGCCCTTCCTGCGAGCCGTTCGCGACGGACTACAGCGAGTGGATCGGCCGCATCGCGGAGACCGGCGCGCGCCTCATCATGCTGGACGACGACTTTCGCCTGTCGGCGCGGCCGTGCGGGCCGGGCTGCTGCTGCGAGAAGCACCTGGCCGAATACCGCGCGCGCGTGGGCGAGCCGGTGGCGCGGGAGAATATGGAAAAACTCATCTTCAGCGGCGGGCAAAACAAATACCGCGACGCCTGGCTGGACATGGGCCGTGACGCGCTGCTCGGCCTGGCGAAGCGGATCCGCGCGCGCGTGGACGCGGTCGATCCCACGATCCGCGTGGGCGTGTGCGCGGTGATGAGCACCTGGGACACCGACGGCCTGAACGCCATCGAGCTCACGAAGGCGCTGGCGGGCGGCGCGAAGCCTTTCCTGCGCACCATCGGCGCGCCGTACTGGCAGGCGCAGAACGCGCTGGCCAACAAGCTGGCCCGCGTGATCGAGCTGGCGCGCATCCAGCGCTTCTGGTGCGAGGATTCGGGCGTCGAGCTGTTCACCGAGGGCGACGTTTATCCCCGGCCGCGTTACTGCACCCCGGCCAGTTTTCTGGAGATGTACGACATGGCGCTGCGCGCGGACGGCGGGCTGGACGGCATCCTCAAATACATGCTGGACTACACCGCCTCGCCCCGTTACGAGCGCGGCTACATCGACCGCATGGTGAAGAACGCGCCGGCCTACGCCTGGATCGAGGAGCACCTGGCCTCCGGCACGGCTGAAGGCGCGGACGTGGTCTGCCGCCCCGACAAGCTGCGGGCCGCGCAGCTGCCGGAGGGCATGACCGCGCGCGAGGCGGAGAGCGCCTATTTCTTCCCGGCGGCGCAGCGGCTGCTGTGCGACAGCGGCGTGCCCATGGCCTACGGCGCGCGCAGCGTGCATGTGATCTGCGGCGAGAACGGGCGCACGGTTCCGCTCGACTGGCTGGACGACGGCGCGGTGCTGGACATGACGGCGGCCCGGCTGCTGATGGAGCGCGGCGTGGACGTAGGCCTGCGCGAAATCGGGCCGTTCGAGCGCGCGCAGGGCGCGGAATACTACCCGGCCGACGACGAATACGTGCTGTGCGGCACGGTCGACCGGCTCTACAGCGTCGCGCTGAAGGAAGGCGCGGCGGCGCTGTCCGCGCTGGGCGAAAAATGCACCTGCTACCGCTATGAAAACGCGGCGGGCCAGCGCTTCGTGGTGTATCCCTTCGACATGGACGCGGTGTCGCACGGGCTGGGGCTCACGCGCTCCTACTGCCGCCAGCGCCAGCTGACCGCCGGGCTGGAGTGGGCCGGGCGCAAGCGGCTGCCGGCGGTGTGCCTGGGGCATCCGGACAGCTACCTGATGGCCAAGCGCACGCCGGACGGTTTGGGCGTGGGCCTGTGGAACCTCTCGGCCGATTACATGACGAACGCGCAGCTCCGGCTGGACCGCGTCTACAAGGAAGCCTCGTTCTTCGGGTGCGACGGCGCGCTGGAGGGGAGCCGCGTCACGGTGAAGGGCGACATACCGCCGTACGCCTTCGTGGGCGTCGCGCTGAAATAGAAACGCGGCCGCGCCAATAAACCAAACCCCACGCCGTTCGCTTCCCCGGAAGGAAGCGCGGGCATGGGGTTATTGTTATGGGGTTGCCGCTTCGTCAGGCCCGGCGCTTCCTGCGCACGAGCAGCAGGAGCACGCCGCAGGCGAGCATGAGGGCGTAGGGGGCGAAGGCGAAGCTGACGCCGGTGGGAGAGATCGTATCGAGGAAGTTGGTGACGGTGATGGTATCGTTTGCGTTTATGCTGATAGTCTTAGTAGCCGTTTCTACCGGATTACCTGTCTCGCTCGCTAGTTTGAATTTCACCGTATACGGGGTATAGTCTGTTTCTGTAACGGTGATATTCGTCCCCGCAGGCAGACCCTTGATGACAATGTTCTCTCCGTCTTTCAGCGAGAATCCTGCCTCCACTGTAGCCGAGTCTATCTTCCACTCGCCTTCAGCCGTCGTCGTCCAATTGCCTTCCTCTGTCGTTCCGCTCGCTACCGTCTTCGTGTATGTGCCAGTGTACGTTCCGGCAACGGCTTCCGCTACGCTCAAAGTGAAGCTAAAGTCCTTTGTCGTGTCTCCCATCGGACCATCAACAATTTTTTCAACAGTGAGGTCAACCAGGGTTCTCTTCCAGACGGCGTAAAGGTCGTCATAGGGTGACTTTTCATCGGCTGCCACTTGAGTGACTCTCTTCTGTGTAGGCGTCCCATTGATATCAATCATGGCATAATAGATATCTTTATTCTCTGAGTCTTTACCGCCATAGGTCAGGAACAAGTCACTTTCTGTCAGATTAGGTCTCTCTTCTTCTCCATCAAGTAATACCGCTCCCACATTCGGATCATCCGTACTGCCTGATACGTCAGGTGTTACTTTTGCCCAGCCCAGGAATTCATAGCCAGCTCTGGGTTCCGGCGTAGGAATATCTACTGCCTCGTTGATCTTGATGTTTATATTCCTTTGAATAGACTTGTTTTCTCCATAGTTGGGGAACCAGTAGATATGGGTGGGAGCTTCTTCACCCATGACCTTGTATTTGGCGCGAAGCCGCACGGTGTACTTATATTTGGGATCCTGCTCTGTACTGCCATCCAGCTCCTCTATCTTTGCGTTTTCTTTACGCACTGTAAATCTACTGCCAGGGTACACAACGATGCCTGTATCAACATACTCTCCATCATCTTCATCCCATGTTTGCACGACCCAGCACTGGAATTCCTGAGGCTCTTCTGTACTTTCTGGAGGCGGAGGCGGCGCTGTACAGCCATCCATGGCCACTGCCTCAGCCGTGTCCTTATAAAGAGTCTCGTCGGTGGGCACATTTTCTGCGCCCTCACCGCCATAATACTCCACGTTAATGCCCTTCGCGCCTTTCAGCTTGCCAACCCACTTTGCATACAGATCCAGCTTCTTCGTTATCCACCAACGATTGTTATGCTGCTCGTCGTCCTTATTATATGTTGCGCCTGTGCCCCATTTGTCCATATCGTCGGTGTAATCTGTCGCTTTGTCATAATCCGACATACGGTTTTCCAAATCGGCGTTCAGGATATGTATATCCTTATTAAATAGGCTGTTGGGCTTGAAGTCTGGTGTGGTATACCATGCCACGAATTCATATTCGTCACGCAGTCCTGTCGGCGCGCTGATTTTCCCGCCATAGGAAATTCGGAAATTCATTTCCTGGCTTTCGGAGCCCCAGTCCAAAGATTCATCTTTAGGATCATCACCATTTTCGTCTGTTGTTCCTGCATTCGGATGCAGGAACACTCGGTACTGAATCTGCCGCCATTTTGCGTACACTATAACGCCACCTACCGGCATAGTGACATCAAAATCAGCTTCTACTGTACATGCCGCATCAGCATACCATCCTTCAAAGACATATCCTTCTTCACCCTGCGGAAGATTTGGCGTGTAGCTTGCACCGTCTGAAATACTCTCGCCAAAAGCATAATCATCGCTCGTATGAAGGACATTTGCATCTTTGGTTTGTATCGTATTGCCATTGCCATCGACGTATTTACCATCCATGTAGCTTATTTTTTCTATTTGACGATTGTAGTAATAATTCAGTTCGGTTCTTCCATTAGTATACCCATCATAATAGGCTTTACCGTTGGTTCCTAATACTGTATCAAAGCCTTGACTCGAATAACTCGGTGCGTTTTGTTGTCCTGCATCAGTATTACTATAGCGGGAAGCAATATCACGAACGTGATAATAGGTTTTTGTTACACCTCCAACAGTAATAGTTCTAGTAGTCCCGGCAGGATAGTCCACACCTTCGATAGTTTCGTAATAGATATGATAGGTCCAGTCATTTGCGCTAGACGGGAAACGGACAACAACATAGTTCCCGTTAGCATCTTCTGTGTGGCCAAGTATGTCATCGTCCAAGACCGTGATAATACCTTTGATTGTACCCGAACCCGTGTTTGTGGGATTTGGTTTCAGCCCCGCCCCGACCATCATGACGTAGCTGACCGCATCTCGGCCGTTGGCCCCATTGATCCTATCATATGTCAGCCATTTGGTGCTGATATCTTGACCATAATAAGCCTCCATTACATAGTAGTAATAAGTCCTCCCATTAACTGTTTCTGTTTCAAGCGTCGCACCTGTCACTGACGGATGCTCCGTTTGATTCAGATGCCAAGAGACAAGACCATTACTACCATCACCGCCAAAACCATTGGGATTTGTAGGAATATAATATGGATCGTCACCATTACCGGAGTTGTTTGCATAGTCATATCTGTTATCTTGTGATCCAGTACGATACAAATAAAACTTAAAATTATATGTAATCCGATCGAAATACAGTTCAAGTACGGCAGTTCCTTCTGGCACTACTGTGACTGTTTTGTTCCTACAGTCATCTCTAATGCAAAAACCTTTGTAATGGCCATTATCTGCCCCTGCTCCGGTTACATAGTCTTCGGCTCCGTTATCAACAACAGTATAAGGAATACTATAATCAACACGACCGGTCCCGTTATAGGTCGCCTTCAGGTCATAACCTGATTTATCTGCCTTCTGAAGATAGAATACGACCGTATAAGGCGCTGTTTCGTTTTTAATCCATTTTGCGTATATCGTTGTTTTAGCGGACAGCTCCTCACCAAACGTAAACTTCGCAGCCTCGTCTGGCTCTTCGTTATCCCCATATTTTACCGTGTACCAGCCGCCAAAGGTATACCCGTAGCGTTCCATTTCGTCGTCGGGGCGAGGCCGCTGTGTCCTTTCTCCGGCTTTGACAAATTGCGGGGCGTTATAGGTTCCGCCTTTACCGTTCTCATCAAATACCAGCCAATGGCCCGCCGGTAAGCTGACCTGGAAAACGATATTGCCGGAGACGATGATACTGGTCTGGTTTTTAAACACAGTACCCTCAGTATGCGAGCCGCCATCCAGGTTCGTATTACCTTCCAGAACCACCCAGCCTTCGAAATCATGCTCATCATCCGGCGTATAGGGCATATTGACTGTGTAAGAAGCGGACGTGGAGACATCGTCGAGAGGTATCAACACATTATGAGAACCCAGAACAACCCCATCTATATCCAGATAGGTCACCGTATACGCCTTATACAACATAGCGTACAGTTTCTCAGTGTATGATTCTTGAATGCTCTGCTCATCCGCCCACAAGCGAACAGCCTCGATGTCCATTGCATCGTCTGCATCATCAACGGTGTAATTCTGTTTGAATCCCCATCCTCTGAGTACGACACCATCAGGGATATCGGTAATAGGCGGCTCGTAAATGATAGTTTTTAATTCCTCCAGGGTATCATCGTTTTTCACATACATATAATTAAGTAGTGTATTGCCCCTGTAGAATTCCAGTCTCATACGGGCTCCTGCCGGAACATCATCCACTACTGCATACACCGAGAATTTCACCGCCGTGAAATGCACTTCGTTCCCAACGATGATGAACTCAGTGATCTCCTCGCGCGTGCCGTCGTCCTTGATATGCCACAGGGACAGGGAACCGGTGTCTTCCGGCATGTCGGGCACAGCAATGCTCACCGCGACGGGATGCTCCTCGTCCGGCTGATATTCTTCGCCGTTTTCCGTAATGGTGATGTCGTACGCGGCGAGGGTGGTCATATCCTCCCCCTCGAGCGCGATAACCGCTTCGGCCGCGGAGGCGTCAGACGCCTCGGCCTCGGCTTCCTTGGGCAGCAGGCCGCTCAGGGTCACGCTTCCCAGGTCGATGCTCTTGTCGCGATAGCCGGTATCCAGCACGACGGCAAAGCCGTCCGCCTGCTTGAGCGACGCGGACATATCCTCCGCGGCGGTTTCCTCAACCAGAACGTCGGTGATTGCGCCGCCCTTCACCTCGTAAAGAACCACGCTCTGGCGAGGCTCCAGTTTCGTCGTCAGGTCGGAAACCTTGACCCACAGGTCGGCCAGGTTGCCCAGCGTGGCGTCGCTGCTCACGAGGTAGGTGTTCAGCACTTCGAGGCCCTTCTCCATGGTCATCTCGACGGCCTCGTAGGTGGGATTCTGCTGCGTCGAGAAGCCCTGCAGGGCGTAGCTCGCCGCGTCGTCAGCCCAGGATTTGAGCGTCTTCAGAATGCTGCCGAAGCCGAACGTGGAGAAGGAATCCGCCGTGAAGTTCACGACGCCCTCCGCGCTGGCGGTGCTGGGGACTTCCTCCGCGCCGTTTTTGCCGAAGTGGACAACCTGCAGCGCTTCCGCGGGCTCGCCCTTTTCGACGTCCAGCAGCGTAACCGTCACGCTGACGGGGGTTCCCGGCTCGATTGTGACGCCATCCTTTTCGATGGAAATATCCAGGAATTTGGCGTAGTAAACGGTGGCGTCGTCCGCCCACTTCAGCGCCTCGGAGGTATCCGAAAGATACGCGCTGGCGTCAACCTCGCTCACGGCGAGTTCCGCGCCGTCGGGAATGCCGGCCCGGCTGTCGTAGGCGACGGAGATCCTGTAGGTGCTGCCGTTGATTTCAACTTCCTTTTCGATAACGCCGGCAATAACGTAAACCGAGCTGCTGTCCGCCTCGAACGACACCCAGCCGTCCTCGGCCTTCAGGTTGTCGGCAACCAGCTCCAAATCGCTTTCCGATTCGCCCATGCGATATACGGAGATGGACTTCGCCTCCGCAAACGCCTCGTTGTAGAAGCGCACCTGGTTCCCGGTCGTCTCCGTCTGGCTGTCGCCGCCGCGCGTCGCATCGGTCTGGCC
>JAFZRB010000050.1 GCA_017620115.1 Clostridia bacterium
CCCCGACGCGTGTCGCCCGCGCCTTCAGATAGCCCGATTGGTTGAGCGTCGCGGCGGAGAGCCGGTCGCCCTCGGCCTTGTCCACCGGGATGCTCTCGCCGGTGAGCGCGGCCTCGTTCACGGCGCTCTCGCCCTCCAGCACAACGCCGTCCACGGGGATGCTGCCGCCGGGCCGCACAATAAACACGTCGCCTTTTTTCACCTGCGCGACGGGCACTTCCAGTTCCGCGCCGTCCTTCAAGAGCACGGCGGTCTGCGGGGCGAGCTTCATGAGCCCCCTGAGCGCGTCGGTGGTGCGGCCCTTCGAGCGCGCCTCCAGCATCTTGCCCACGGTGATGAGCGTGAGGATCATGGCGGCGGATTCAAAGTAAAAATCCATCATGTATGCCGACACGGCCGCGCTGTCGCCGTCCACAACGGCGCGCGTCATGGCCAGCAGCACATACGCGCTCCAGGCGAACGAAACGCCCGAGCCCAGCGCCACCAGCGTGTCCATGTTGGGCGCGCGGCGGGCGAGGCTTTTGAAGCCGCTGATGAAGAATTTCTGGTTGATGACCATGATCAGCGCCGAAAGCAGCAGCTCGATCAGCCCCATGGCCACATGGTTGCCGTCGAAGAAGCGCGGCAAGGGCCCGCCCCACATCATGTGGCCCATGGACACGTACATCAGCGGCAGCAGCAGGCACAGCGAGGCGACCAGCCGCCGCCTGAGCGCCGGCGTCTCGCGGTCCGCCAGCGCGTCCTCAGCCGGCGCGGCGGTTTGGACCGCGTCCTTCAACGACGCGCCGTAGCCCGCCTGTTCCACCGCGCTGATGACGGCCTGCGGCGGGGCGGTGCCCTCCACGCCCATCGAATTGGTTAAAAGGCTCACCGAGCAGACCGTCACGCCGGGCACCTTTGAAACGGCCTTTTCCACGCGCGCCGAGCACGCTGCGCAGCTCATGCCGGTCACATTGTATTGTTCCATGATATATCAGCTCCGTTGCCGCTTTGTCGGATTTTCAGCCGGGAAGCCGGGCAAAATACCCCCACCCCCTATTTATATTATAGCCAAGGCCGTTAACTGCGACGGCGCGGGCATGTTAAGTTTTGCGGCGAAGCAGCGGCGTTCTCTTTTTATGCTATAATGAATGAAAGAATACAACGCGGCAAAGGAGATGGCATACATGGCGGACTACGGCGGGAATCAAACGGCTGTCAGGATCGGGGACCGGTTCTGGTCGGCCTTTCGGGAAACGGCGGCGCGGGAGGGCATTCCCTATCAGTGGAAGGCGCTGAACGACGCCGTGCCGGATGCCGCGCCCAGCGGCTGTATGCGCAATTTCCGCATCGCCGCGGGACGCGAGCAGGGCGGGCACGCGGGCTTCGTGTTTCAGGACAGCGACGCCTACAAATGGCTGGAAGGCGTGGCGTTCAGCCTGCGCTGGAGGCCCGATCCGGCGCTGGAAGCCGTGGCGGACGGCGCGATCGCCGAGATCGCGGCGGCTCAGCAGCCCGACGGCTACCTCGACACCTACTACATCATCAACGGCCTGGACAAGCGCTGGACGAACCTCAAGGATCACCACGAGCTGTACTGCGCCGGGCATATGATCGAAGCGGCCGTGGCCTATTATCAGGCGACGGGCAAGCGCGTTCTGCTGGACGCCGCCATCCGGCTGGCGGCGCACATCGACAGCGTGATCGGCCCGGAGGAGGGCAAGATCCACGGCTATCCCGGCCACCCGGTGATCGAGATGGCGCTGATGCGGCTCTACGGCGTGACGAAGGATCCCATGCACCTGCGTCTGGCGAAGTATTTCGTGGACGAGCGCGGCAAATCGCCGCTGTTCTTCGAGGAGGAGGACAGGCGGCAGAACCGCAGGAACTACTGGGCGGACGGCCCGCACGGCTACGCCTACTATCAGGCCGCGCAGCCCGTACGCGAGCAGAAGGACGCCGTGGGCCACTCGGTGCGGGCGATGTATCTGTATTCCGGCATGGCGGACGTGGCCCGCGAGACCGGCGACGAAAGCCTGAAGGAAGCCTGCCGCACGCTCTGGCGGAGTACGGCGCGCCGCCGCATGTACGTGACCGGCGCGGTGGGCTCGACGGAATACGGCGAGGCGTTCAGCTTCGATTACGACCTGCCCAGCGACACGGTCTACGGCGAAACCTGCGCGGCCATCGGGCTGGTGTTCTTCGCGCGGCGCATGCTCTCGCTGGAAACGAAGGGGGAGTATGCCGACGTGATGGAGCGCGCGCTGTATAACGGCGTGCTCAGCGGCATGCAGCTGGACGGCAAGCGTTTCTTCTATGTGAACCCGCTGGAGGTCGTGCCCGAGGCCTGCGAAAAGGATCCCCACAAGCGGCACGTGAAGCCCGAACGGCAGAAGTGGTTCGGCTGCGCCTGCTGCCCGCCTAACCTCATCCGCCTGCTGGCCTCGCTGGAGGATTATGTGTGTTCAGCGGCCGGCGATGCGCTGTATATCCATCTGTACGCGGGCGGCGAAATTCGCGCGGACGTGGGCGGAACCATGGCGCTCAGCGTCGAAACGGACTATCCGTGGGACGGCGCCGTGCGCGTTTGCGTGGCCGAAGCCCCGGCGGGCGAAAAGACGCTGGCGCTGCGCGTTCCCGGCTGGTGCCGCCGCTGGAGCCTGGCGGTGAACGGCGAGATCGTGACCGTCGCCCCGGAGGACGGCTACGTATCCCTGAAGCGTGTCTGGCGCGCGGGCGACGTTGTCGAGCTTGCGCTGGACATGCCGGCGCGCTATGTGCGCTCCGCCCCGAAGGTGCGCGAGAACGCCGGCCGGGTGGCGCTGACGCGCGGCCCCGTCGTGTACTGCCTGGAGGAGGCCGACAACGGCGCGGCGCTGCACATGGTGCGCGCGGGCGGCGCGCCGCGGGCCGAAACGGCGTGGCGGCCCGACCTGCTGGGCGGCGTCGTGGCCATCACCACGGCCGGCCTGCGCGAAAAGGACGACGGCTGGGGCGAAACGCTCTACGACGACCGCCCCGCACCCGCCGCGGAGGAGACCCCGCTTCACTGGATCCCCTACTACGCCTGGGCCAACCGCGGCGTGGGGGAGATGAGAGTGTGGATCAGGGAATAGGCTGTTCCGCTTCCCTTTCCCCGCGCGCTTGCCGCCGGAG
>JAFZRB010000392.1 GCA_017620115.1 Clostridia bacterium
ACGGAGGCGGCGATGAGCGTGAAGGGGATGCCGATGCGGATGAAGTCCTTCGTGGTCACCTTGCAGCCTTCCTTCTGCAGGATGCCGATGCCCGCGATGTTCGCCGAAGCGCCGATGGGGGTGATGTTGCCGCCCAGCGTCGCGCCGATCAGCAGGCCGAAATCGAACAGATACGGATCCACGCCCAGCATGACCGCGATGCTGGTGACCACGGGCAGCATGGTGGCGACATAGGGGATGTTGTCGATGAACGCGCTCAGCAGCACGGACACGCCCACGATCATCACATACATCAACGGCACCGAGCCGCCGCCCAGCTTCACGAACAGCTCCGCGATGGCGTCGATCACGCCCGCCTGCGTGAGTCCCTCTATGACCATGAACAGGCCGGAGAGCAGCAGCAGCGTCTTGTAGTCGATGCCCTTGAGCACGTCGAGCGCGGCGCGCGTGTCCTTCCGGCGCAGAAGCTCGTAGAGGATGCCGATGACGGCCAGCCCGCAGCAGATGAAGCCGTTGGTCAGCTCGGGTTTGTTCGGGAACTGGGAGGCGACGATCAGCAGCACGATGGTGCCCAGCATCAGCGCGGTGGGCAGGTAGTTCGTGACCGCGGTGGCCGGGCCGGGGGCCACGGGCTCGCGTTCGCGGCGGAACAGCCACAAAAGCACGGGAATGGTCATCAGCGCGCCCGCCTCCACGGCGAACATGATGCCGGGCCGCCCGTGGAACCAGAAGAAATCGTTGAAGCCCATGCCGGCGTAGTTGCCCAGCAGGATGGAGGTTGTGTCGCCCACCAGCGTGGCCGCGCCCTGCAGGTTGCTGGACACCGCGATGGCGATGATCACCGGGATGGGGTTCGTTTTGATCTGTTTGGCCACGGCCAGGCCCACCGGCGCGACCATCAGCACGGTGGCCACGTTGTCCACGAACGCGGAGATGAGGCCCGAGAACAGGCTCAGCGCCACCACGGCCCACTGCACGTTCGGCACGATTTTCAGCAGCCCTTCCGCCATGCGGGAGGGCATTTTGCTCTGGATGAACAGCTCCACGGTGGCCATGGTGCCGGCCAGCATCATGAGCACGTTCCAGTTGATCGCGCCCAGCGCGCTCCCCACGGGCAGTATGCGCAGCGCCAGAAACACCGCCGCCGCCGCGAGCGCGATGATCCACCGCTTTTCCGAAAACACCAGCAGCAGCACGTACATGACGCCGAACAGTGCCAGCGCCAACACCATCTGATTCATGATCTGTCAGCCTCCTATAAAAAGAAATACAGGCGCGGCCGAACCGTACCTGTAAAAATCGCTGTGTAGCGTGCGATCCTCATGGACGGCGCAGCCGGTGCATGAGTCTCACAAATTAAAGCCTGCCGGGAAGAATCCGTGCTGACGGCAAGGCTCCGCGCCGGGCGCGGCTGTTACTCCCTCTTGTATTTTCAATTTTAGCACAACCTCGCGGTGAGGGCAAGAGAAGTTTTTGCGACCGCCTCACAAAAGCCTCGCCAGCGTTTTGAGCGCCGCGTTTACGGCTTCGTCCGTCGCGCTGACGCCGTAGTGGTTCACGCGCAGCAGCCTGCCAAACAGCGCGCCGTCGCCGGGCCGCACGATGCCCTCGCCCGAAAACGCGGCCGCCGCGGGGCTTTCAGGCAGCTCGAGCGTGGTGTTCAGCGCGGTGCACGCCGCCTCCCGCGCCTGATACAGCGTAAAGCCCAGCGCCTTCGCCTCCCGCCGCACCCGCTCAGCCAAGGCCCGGTGCCGCGCGACGAGCGCGTCGACGCCGCCCGTCTCTTCGATCTCGCGGAAGGCCCGCAGCGCGTCCCGCGCCTCCAGCACGGGCAGGTGCGCGGGGATACCGGCGCGCTCCGCGTCGTACAGCTCGGTCACGGACAGCGCGGAATGCTCCGGCGCGCGGCGGTTGTCGCGCATCCAGCGCAGGCCGCGCTCCGACACGCCCAGAAAGCTCACGCCGTTGGAGCCCAGCAGCGCCTTTTGCATGCCGATGGACACGATGTCCACGCCCCATTCGTCCATGCGGAAGGGATCCGCGCCCACGGAGGACACCGCGTCCACGATGGTGATGACGCCCCGGGCCCGTGCCGCCGCCTGAATGGCTCGCGCGGGATTCGCGCCGCCCGTTACGGCCTCGGTGTACACGTAACACAGCGCGTCCGGCCGGGTCTCGTCCAGGGCGTCGGCCACGGCCTGCGCGTCGAACACGTCGTTCCAGGGGATCTCGAGATCGCGCACCTCCGCGCCGCCCTCCCGCAGCCACTGGCCGAAAAAGGCGCCGTAAGGGCCGTTGGCCAGGTTCAGGAAGCGCCGGCCCGGCGCGGCGCAGCAGCGGGCGACGGCTTCTATGCCCAGAATCGCCTCGCCCGGCACGACGACAGGCGTGGTTTCTGTTGCCAGCGCGCGCGCGGCGGCGGCGGCCAGCTCGTCGAATTCAGATCGGAGCAGCGGAATCATGGCGTTCACCTCATGGAAGTTATTTGAAGCCCTCAGAAAGCGATCCTCGGCACGGAATCGAGCAGCGCG
>JAFZRB010000393.1 GCA_017620115.1 Clostridia bacterium
GCCTGTAAAAACAGAATCATTATATCATAGTGTTCCCGTAAACGAAAGCGCATTTTTGGCATTGTCACAAAAAATGCAAAAAGAAATGCCGGGCTTCCCGGCGAACGCGCCCGCCGCCGCGCGCGGAGCCGACGGAATCCGGCCTATCGCCGGCGCTTTTCGGGCTACCCTAATATAGAAACAGCGCCCGGCATGCCCGCCAGGCGCTGTTTCCGTTCTCCCCGAAAGGCGTGATGGCGGCGCGTCACCGCCCCTCCCCCCGCAGCGCGTCCAGCGCCAGCGCGGTGTGCATGGCCATGCCCACCGCGAGACACCGCTCGTCCAGATGGAACTGCGCGGCGTGCAGCGCGGGGGCCGGCATGTCTTCTTCGGCCACGCAGCCGATGTGGTAGAACGCGCCGGGCGCGACGTCGTTGAAGAAGGAGAAATCCTCCGCGCCCATGCTGGGCTCGGCCTTTTCCAGCATATGCGCCTCGCCGAACAGCCGCGCGTCGACGCGCCGGATGCGCGCCGCCTCGTCCGCGTCGTTGACGAGCGCGTTGTAGCCGGGCGTGATCACCGCGTCGGCCGTGCAGCCCATGGCCTGCGCCACGCCCTGCGCCACCTCGCCGATGCGCCGCTTCATCATGGCGCGGATGGCGGCGTTGGCCGTGCGCAGCGTGCCGGTGATGGTCACGCAATCGCAGATGATGTTCGCGGCCCGGCCGCCCTCGATCCTGCCAAAGCTGAGCACCGCGCTGGAAAGCGGCGACAGGTTGCGCGACACCAGCGTCTGCAGCGCCGTGATCATCTGCGCCGCGCACACGATGGCGTCCGCGCCGCTCTCGGGATACGCGCCGTGGCCCGACACGCCGTGAACGGTGATTTCCACGCGGTCCGTCGAAGCGTTCAGCGTGCCCGCGCGCGTCTCCACCGTGCCCAGCGGCAGGCGTGGCATCACATGAAGGCCGTACACATAATCCACGTGCGGATCTTCCATGACGCCGGCCCGAACCATGCGCTCCGCGCCGCCCACCGTTTCCTCCGCGGGCTGGAACAGCAGCTTCACCTGGCCGCGGAATTCGCCGCGCAGCCCCGCGAGCACCTTCGCCGCGCCCAGCAGGATAGCCGTGTGCGCGTCGTGTCCGCAGGCGTGCATCACGCCCTCGTTCTGCGAGCGGAAGGGGCAGCCCTCCGGCTCCGTCACCGGCAGCGCGTCGATGTCGGCGCGAAGCGCCACCGTGGGGCCGGGCCGCTCGCCGCGGATGAGCCCGACCACCCACGTGCTCTGCGCGGCGTACTCGACGCCGATCTCATCCAGCGCGGCGCAGATGATCTTCTGCGTTTCAAATTCATGTTCGCTGAGCTCGGGATGCTGGTGGATGCGCCGACGCAGCGCCACCGCCCAGTCGAACGCTCCCTGAACGCGATCCATAATCTCCCTGTCTGTCATGTGAAACCATCCTTTCCGCCCGTCTCTCATTCCGGGCCGCCTCACGCCTCGTCGAAGCGCAGGTCGGCGCGCAGGCCGTCCTCGCCGCACACCGCGTCCGGGAAAAAAGCCCGGGCGTTTTCGATGTATTCGGCGGGATCCTTGATCATCTGCGAATAGTGCGCGAGCCACAGCCGCCTGACGTTCGCCCGCGCGGCGATGGCGGCAGCCTGGGCGAAGGTCATGTGGCCATGATCCGCGGCCAGCGCCTCCTGCCCGTTCTCGCCGTATGTCGCCTCGCAGATGAACAGGTCGGCGTCCCGCGCGGCCTCCTCCAGCGACGGACAGGGCGCCGTGTCGCCGGAAAACACGAACTTCAGGCCCCTGCGCGGCGCGCCGAGCACGTCCTCCGGGCGCACGAGGCGGCCGTCCGCCTCCACGCATGCGCCGTGCTGCAGCGCGCTCCACTGATTGAGCGGCACGCCCAGCGCCTTCCCGCGCTCGGGCAGGAAGCGTCCCGCGCGGGAGAGCGTCACGGCGTAGCCCTGGCTCGGCACGCGGTGCACGGTGGGGAAAGCGGTCAGGCGCGCCTCAGGCGGCCAGCCTGGGCACAGCGCGCACAGCTGAACGTCCTCCGGCGGCAGCTCGACCAGCTTCAGGTCGAACGAAAGCCAGCCCGCCAGCCTGACGACGGGCGCGAGCTCCGCGGCGATGCCCGCGGGCCCCGCGATCACCAGCGGCTGCGTGCGGTTCATGCTGAACATGGTCTGCAAAAGCCCCGGCAGTCCAAAGATGTGATCCCCGTGATAATGCGTCAGCGCGATGAGATCAACGCCGATAACGTTCACATGCGCCTTGCGGGCCGCTGACTGCGTGCCCTCGCCGCAGTCGAACAGCACGGTGTGGCCGGCGCAGCTCAGCGCGGCCGCCGTCAGCGCCCGCTCCGGCAGCGGCAGCAGCGCCGCGCATCCCAGCAGTGTAATGTCAAACATGATGTCCTCTCTTGCCGTCAAGGCCGGTTTTCAGCAAATTCTTCCAGCGTGCGCGCCAGCGCCTCTTCCCGATCGACGCCTTCGAAATGCAGCCGGCGCGCGAAATCGAGCATGGGTTTCATCTGAGCGCCGGGCCTGCGTCCGGCATCCAGGAGATCCTGCCCCGTCACCCTGGGCTCGGCCAGACGCGCCTCGAAATCGCGCGCCCGCTCCTCCAGCCGCGCCGCAAGAGCCCGCGCCGCCTCGGCCCCGCGCCCGCTCTCCTCGCGGGCGGCGGCGAGCAGTATGAGATCGCGCGGGCACACGCTCCCGTCCAGCAGCATGCGGCTCTGCGGAAGCGCCGCCCCGGCCAGCTCCGCCGGGCGGGCGCGCAGGGCCAGCATGTTCTTCACGTATTTCAGCGCGCGAACGTTGTTCGTAAGCCGGCGAAGCTGCCGGTCGGCCATGGCCTCGCCGTCCCCGAAGGCGTCCGGCAAGCCCTGCA
>JAFZRB010000394.1 GCA_017620115.1 Clostridia bacterium
CATCTCGATAATAGAGAATATACCACGCCAGCTTATCGCTAAATCTTTCCGGATTCGTTAAATTAGGAATTCGGCCGATTCTTTTTAAGTAGTTATAGTAGAGAAGAATGATTCGCGGCGTATATCGCTTTACACTTTTC
The DNA here is from genome assembly GCA_017620115.1 of Clostridia bacterium. GTDB lineage: Bacteria > Bacillota > Clostridia > Christensenellales > Aristaeellaceae > Firm-10. The sequence continues at coordinate 141 of JAFZRB010000394.1, forward strand.
AAGAGCTTTCTCTTTAATTCTGAGGTACTGATTATCATTTCTGCCCTCCATATCAGACAACTAAGACATGAAAGCATAAGAAACCCTTCCGGGTTTTGCAATGATCAACTATGTATGCAATGTAAATGCTTCTTAGCCGGTACCGGGCCATATAATAGCAGCCTCGAGATACCGCGGTTAACAACAAACTTATTGTATCATTTCTCCTCGTCAGAAGCATAGATTTCCGAAAAAGGATTAAGCAGGATAATCTGCTCGATCTTTGTATCGACGCAAAAACCTGCTACTCTAATAGAGAACTCACAATAGTCCAGAGACGAGGACAAACCAACGAATCGAGAGAACCAGATCCCCGCCAAAACCCTTTTATCAAGCCTGATACCAATATACCAATACACTCTTTTACTGTCAATACGCCTGAAAGCGGGTGACGGTTCCAGCCGTCAACGTTCCGCTTGACTGTCCTTTCAGTATTTGGCAAGCAGGGCCTGTCCGTTCTCCCTCAGTTAGCACCTTTGTTACCTAAAAAAGGCCCGAATAACGGCGGTTAGCCCCTCGTTAACTATAAAAAATCGGTCGAAAACCATGGAACGCCATGAAAAACCATCAAAGATTTCCGGGCATGAAAAAACCCTGAAACCGTTGAGATTCCAGGGTTTTTTGATGATTTCGACTCGAGATCAGCGCTTGCTGAACTGGGGCGCGCGACGGGCGGCCTTCAGGCCGTACTTCTTGCGCTCCTTCATGCGAGGATCGCGCGTGAGGAAACCGGCCTTCTTGATGGCGGGCTTCAGCTCCTCGTCGGCCTTGACCAGCGCGCGGGCGATGCCGTGACGGATCGCGCCCGCCTGACCGGTGTAGCCGCCGCCGTGCACGTTGACGATGACGTCGAAGCGGCCGGTGGTCTCGGTCAGGGTCATGGGCTGACGGACGACGGTCTTCAGCGTTTCAAGGCCGAAGTAGTTGTCCAGCTCACGCTTGTTGATAACGATATTGCCCTCGCCGGGGATCAGACGAACGCGAGCGATCGCCTTTTTTCTCCTGCCAACAGCATTGTAGCAAACCTCAGACATGTTTCGTCCTCCTCCCTTACTTGTTCAGCGTCTTCAGGTCGAAAGCCACGGGCTTCTGGGCCTGATGGACGTGCTCGGCTCCGCGATAGACATGCAGCTTCTTCAGCATGGCGTAACCCAGCGGGCCCTTCGGCAGCATGCCGCGCACGGCCTCCTGCAGAACGAACTCGGGCTTCTTGGCCATCATGACGCGATAGGGGGTCTCCTTGAGGCCGCCCGGATAACCGGTGTGACGGCGATAGAATTTGTCGTCCAGCTTCTTGCCGGTCAGAACCATCTTGTCGGCGTTGATCACGATGACGTAATCGCCGGTATCGACATGAGGCGTGAAAGTGGGCTTATGCTTGCCGCGCAGAATCAGCGCGATCCTGGAAGCCAGACGGCCGAGGACTTCGCCTTCTGCGTCGATGACATACCACTGGCGTTCCACGGTGGAAGCCTTTGCCATAAACGTGCTCACGGTAAAATTCCCTCCCCAATTATCAGACAGAAAATAGCCGCTCGGTGATGGTAGGCACCTCGCTGCAATCATCAAAGGGCTCGGGGCTAGTGAGCCGCAATGACACAGCTAATATTTTAGAACAATAAGGGGATATTTGTCAACCGGTTTTGAAAGTTTAACACGCGCTTTCCAGCCCGGCGCGGCCGCGCGTTTTTTGTCCGCCTCCGCCTGCAAATTCACAAAAAACCCGTTGCCAACCTACCCGTTTTGCATTACAATAGGAGTATTCAATTCTGCCTGACAGGAGTGACATCCATGAGTCTGAATACGCGAGCGAAATCCCCGTCTGCCGTCCCCGCCGCCGACGCGCTGAGCCGTCTCTACGGAAGCGGTTCCATCGACGCCCAAACCGAACGCTACGCCGCCCTGGCCGCGCGCCACGCCGAACTGTTCGGCGAAAAGGACGCCCTGCGCTTCGTCTCCGCGCCCGGGCGCACGGAGGTCGCCGGCAACCACACCGACCACAACAACGGCCGCGTGCTGGCCGCCGCCGTGAATCTGGACACCGTGGCCGCGGTCACGCCCAGCGGCACGGACACCGTTACGCTTTACTCCGAAGGCTACGAAAAGCCCTTCATCGTCGACCTCTCCGACCTCGAACCGAAGAAGAGCGAATACGAGACCACCGACGGCCTCATCCGCGGCGTGGCCGCGCGCATGAAGGAACTGGGCTTCCGGATCGGCGGCTTCGACGCCGTGGTCACCTCCACCGTATTCAAGGGCTCGGGGTTGAGCTCCTCCGCCGCGTTCGAGGTGCTGGTGTGCGCCGTTTTCGATTCGCTGTTCAACGGCTTCACGGTAGACGCCAAGCTGCGCGCGCAGATCGGCCAGTATGCCGAAAACGTGTTCTTCGGCAAGCCCTGCGGCCTGATGGACCAGATGGCCAGCTCCGTGGGCGGCCTGGTGGCCATCGACTTCAGCGGGCCGGAACCTGTCGTCAACGCCATGAAGTTCGACTTCGACGCCGCGGGCTATGTGCCCGCCGTGGTGAGCGTGGGCGGAGAACACGGCAACCTCACCCACGAGTACGCCGCCATCCCCGCCGAGATGAAGTCCGTGGCCGAGGCGCTGGGCGGCAAAACGCTGCGCGACATCGACCCCGCCGACATGGAAAAACGCATTCCGGAGCTGAAGGGCAAAGTGAAGGACCGCGCCATCCTCCGCGCGCTGCACTTCTATGATGAGAACGCGCGCGTCGCGAAAGCGACCGAAGCGCTGCGCGGCGGCGATATCGGCGCCTTCTTCGACATGCTCGTCGCCTCCGGCGAATCCTCCTGGAAGCTGCTGCAGAACCTGTATGTGGCGGGCAGCGACAATCAGGAGATGCCGCTGGCGCTGGAAATGTCGCGCCGCATGCTGGCGGGCAAAGGCGCGTGGCGCATCCACGGCGGCGGCTTCGCAGGCACCATACTGGCCTTCATTCCCAAGGATATGGTGAGCGAATACACCGAAAAGATGAACGCCGTTTTCGGCGAAGGCGCGGTGACCCCGCTGATGATCCGCGCGGACGGCGCTGTGGAGCTGAAACTCAATTAGAAATTAGAAATTAGGAATTAGCAATTTGGATTGTCTGAGCCTCTAATTGCTAATTGCTAAGTTCCTATCCACCATTGAGGGATAAGATGGAATTTAGCCACAAGCCCGTGCTGCTGAACGAGTGCATGGAGGGACTCGCCGTCCGCGAGGACGGGGTCTACCTCGACGGCACGCTGGGGGGCGGCGGGCATTCGAGCGAAATACTCAGGCGGCTCACGACGGGGCGCCTGATCGGCATCGACCGCGACGGCGAAGCCATCGCGGCGGCTTCGGTGCGCCTTCGCGCCCTGCAGACAGACGGACAGCCCCGCTTCGACGCGCTGCGCGGCAACTTCCACGACGCGAAAGAGCTGCTGCGCGGCATCGGCGTGGAGAAGATCGACGGCGCGCTGCTCGACCTGGGCGTGTCGTCGCATCAGCTGGACGAAGGCGCGCGCGGCTTCTCCTACCATGCCGACGCGCCGCTGGACATGCGCATGGATACCTCGCAGCCGCTCACGGCGGCCGCCATCGTGAACGAATGGAGCGAGAGCGACATCGCCCGCGTGCTGCGCGACTGGGGCGAGGAGAACTGGGCCGCGCAGATCGCGCGCGTGATCTGCGACCGGAGAAAGGCCGCGCCCATCCTCACCACCGGACAGCTGGTGGACGTGATTGACGCGGCCATTCCGAAAAAGCTGCGCGAAAAGGACGGCTCGCACCCGGCCCGGCGCAGCTTCCAGGCGCTGCGCATCGCCGTGAACGACGAGCTGGCCCCGCTGGAGCAGGCGCTGAGGGACATCGCTTCGCTGCTGAATCCCGGCGGCCGGCTGTGCGTGATCGCCTTCCACTCGCTGGAGGACAGGGTGGTGAAGAACACCTTCCGCTCGCTGTGCAATCCCTGCACCTGCCCGCCCTCGTTCCCCGTGTGCGTGTGCGGCAAAAGGGCAACGGCAAAGCCCGTGACGAAGAAGCCGATCACGGCCTCGGAGGCGGAGCTGGCCGGAAACCCGCGCGCGCGGAGCGCGACGCTGCGGATTATTGAGGCGATTGGGAGTTGGAATCAGTAATTAGTAATTATATATAGTGTGTAATATTGGACGGGCGTTTTTCCAACTGGTTTGGTTACTGAGTCGCGGAGGTAATATGGATGAACTGATAACTCCTCATGGAGCCGTTCCTTTGCCTGCTTTTTTCCCGGATGCCACGTATGGGGCGCTGAGGGCCACGGGGTTTGAGGACGCGGAGGACGCGGGCATTCCGGGCTGCGTGATGAACACGTATCACCTCTACAACCGGCCGGGCGCGCGGCTCATCAAAAGCGTGGGCGGGCTGCACGCCTTCACCGGCTGGCGGCGGCCCATCCTCACCGATTCCGGCGGTTTCCAGCTGTATTCGCTGATTCACGAAAACCCGGAGTACGGCGAGATCCGGGATAACGAGATCATCTTCCGGCCCGACCGCGGCGCGGAAAAGCTCACCTTCACGCCGGAGAAGTGCGTCCAGGCGCAGTTCCAGTACGGTTCCGACATCATGATGGCGCTGGACGTGTGCACAGAGCCGGATGATCCGGACGACGTGCAGCGCCGTTCGGTGGAACTGACGGTCAAATGGGCCGCGCGCTGCAAGGCGGAATACGAGAAGCTCATGAAGGGCCGCAAGGGGCCGCGCCCGCTGCTGTTCGGCATCGTTCAGGGCGGCGGCAGCCGGGCGCTGCGGCTGGAATGCGGGGCGCGGCTGCGCGAAATCGGCTTCGACGGCTTCGGCTTCGGCGGCTGGCCACTCGATTCGGAGGGCAAACTGCGAGAGGACATATTGCAGGATTGCGCCGACGCCATGGATGAAAGCCTCCCCCGCTACGCCATGGGACTGGGACGGCCCGAGGAGATCGTGAAGTGCGTGAGCATGGGCTACACGCTCTTCGACTGCGTGATTCCCACCCGCGAGGCGCGGCACCAGCGGCTGTACGTGTTCAAAAATGGCATGGCCACCCGCGAGGGCGTGCGCCGCGAGGACGGCAGGTTCTATTCCTTCCTCTACATGCTGGACGAGGCGCACGTGCGCGACAAGTCGCCCGTCGATCCGGACTGCGACTGCGTGCTGTGCCGCCGGTACTCGCGGGCATACCTGCACCACCTGTTCAGGATTGGCGATCCTCAGGCCTTCCGGCTCGCGACGGCGCACAACCTGCGCTTCTACGCCCGGCTGATGGAGCTGATCCGCTCATGAGCAGCGCGGGCAAGTATAAAGACGTGTGCACGGAAACCGTCGCCCGGCTCGAGGCGCGTTTCGCCGAGCGCTTCAAAAACGCCAGAGAGGCCGAAAAGGCGGTCAAAACCGCGCTGCACCAGATTACAGGCGCGTTCATGACACCCGACGAGCTGAAGCGCGCGCGGAAGCTGCTCGCGGACGAAACGCTGCCGCCGGAGCAGGCCCTTACGGAGGCGCTGCGCCTGCACGCCTCCACGCGCGAGCGGCTCCCCCATATCGACGCCTTCTACGGCGCGCTGCTGGACGGACTGAACCCGAAAAGCCTGCTCGATCTGGCCTGCGGGCTGAATCCGCTGTATCTGGGCGCGCGGGGATACAGCGTGCGCGGCGTCGACATCAGCGGCGGCTGCGTGAGCCTCGTCAACGACTGGGCCGCCGCGCGGGGCTGGGACGTGAGCGCCGAATGCCGCGACCTGCTGTGCGATCCGCCGCTTCACGAGGCGGACATGGCGCTGGCCATGAAGCTGCTGCCCGTGCTGGAGCAGCAGGAAAAGGGCGCGGCCATGAGGCTGCTCAGGCGCGTGCCAGCGGCGATGATCGCCGTCACGTTTCCCATGAAGACGCTGGGCGGACGCAGCGTTGGCATGGAAAGCCATTATTCCGAATGGTTTGAAGCCACCGCGCGCGGGGATTTCGACATCCTGCGGCGCGAGGCGCTGTTCGGGGAGCTGTGCTACATCGTCCGGAGGAAAGCGGGTTAGATCATGCCCATACTGTACGTCGTCGCCACTCCCATCGGCAATCTGAACGACCTCTCGCCGCGCGTCAAAGAGGCGCTGGAAAAAGCCGATCTCATCGCCGCGGAGGACACGCGCGTGGCGATGAAGCTGCTGGGACACCTGGGCCTCTCAAAGCCCGCCGTGTCCTGCCACCGCCACAACGAGGAGAGCCGATCCGGCGTCATCATCGAGCGCATGCTCGCCGAAAACCTCACCGTGGCGCTCACCTGCGACGCGGGCACCCCGGCCGTCTCCGATCCCGGCCAGCTGCTGGTGGACGCCGCCTGGCGCGCGGGCATCGAGGTGCGGCCGGTGTGCGGGCCGTCGGCGACGGTCACGGCGCTGTCCGCGGCCGGGTTCGACGCGCGCGAGTTCGCGTTCTACGGCTTCCTGCCGCGCGAGAGCAAGCCGCTCCGCGAAAAGCTCGCCGCCATACGCGAAACGGGCATTCCCGTGGCCGTGGTCTACGAATCGCCTCACCGCGTGGTAAAGCTGACCGAAGCGATCTGCCAGACGCTGCCCGGCTGCAATCTGGCTGTGTGCTGCGACCTGAGCAAGCTGTATGAGAAAATCTACCGGGGGCCGTGCGAGGCGGTGCTGGAACAGCTGCGGGCCAATCCCAACGTGGAGAAAGGCGAGTACTGCCTCGTGATCGATCTGAGTCCCCTTCCGCCCCCGGAAAAGAAATCCGACGCGCTGCCGGCCGACGTCGTCATGCTGCGCGCCATACTGGACGGCGCGGATCTCGCCGCCGCGGAGGAGGCCGCCCGCGAAGCCGGATGCCCGA
>JAFZRB010000395.1 GCA_017620115.1 Clostridia bacterium
CGAGAACTGCTACAGTCTGACGAGCATTACGATCCCGGACGGCGTGATCAGCATTGGCAACCATGCCTTCGCTAATTGCCCCTGTCTGAAATACGCGAACCTGGGATCTGACGCCGCGAATACGCTCAGCAGGGCCGGGTATTCTTTCCGCGTACCGGGCTATCAATACAATCTGCGGTATCTTTACGCGACTAATAATACGATCAACGGGATGGAAATCAGCGGCGTCGACAACGATGTCACCATGCTGGTTATTCCGGACGGCGTGACCGTCATCGGCGATTATGCCTTCGATGACTGCACCAGCCTGACGAGCGTCGCGATCCCGGACGGCGTGACCAGCATTGGCTACCGCGCCTTCTGGAATTGCGGCAGCCTGACGAACATATCGATCCCGGACAGCGTGACCAGCATTGGTCAGTACGCTTTCGGCGGTGATCATTGGTATTGGTGCGGCAGTCTGAAGACAATCTACATGTCCGAGAACGTAACCAGCTTCGATGGTATCTACTTCCCCGAGGACGCCACGATCTACTGCCGCGAATTCTCCGAGGCCGACTACTGGGCCACGAACGCGGGCTACAACGTCGTTTACGTGGACGGTTCCTTCTCCGGCGTCGACTGCATCATAACGCTTCCGGCCAGCCTCCGCATGGAGCGCGGCACGGAGCGGCAGATCGTGCCGGGCCTCTTCCCGCCGACAGACAATGCGGATATCGCGTGGAGCAGCTCCGCGCCGGGCATCGTTTCCGTCGCGCAGGACGGCACGATCACGGCCCTCGCGAAGGGCGCGGCGACCATCACCGCCGCCTGGGGCGACGCGAGCGCCAGCATGGAAGTGGACGTCTACATCCGCGTGACGAACTTCACCCTTCCCGCCGAGGCGTGGGTCGCGGCCAAGGGCACGCTGGAGCTCGTTCCCCTGATCGAGCCCGCGGACGGCGAAATCACGCTCACATGGAGCAGCGACAACACGGTTTACGCCACGGTGAACGACGACGGCATCGTGAGCGGCAAACGCCCCGGCGAATCCGCCACCATCGTCGCCTCCGGCAACGGCATCACGCGCCCCTGCACGGTGCACGTGTGCTATCCCGTGGCCTCCATCGCCTTCGCCAGCGCGAATGCGGAAACGGCCGTGGGCGACGTGTTCCAGGCGGAAGCCAACGTGACCACCACCGGCTCGGAGAACTTCGTGAACAAGCTGGTGACGTTCTCTAGCTCCAATGAGGACGTGGCCAGGGTGGACGCGATGGGCCGCGTGATCGGCATCTCGGACGGCTCCGTGGTGATCACCGCCACGGCCTCCAACGGCAAAACGGCCAGCTTCACCATCATGGTCACGGAGGCCGCGCCGCTGGCGACGCTGTATCTCCCCGCCTCGCTGACCGCCATCGAGGCCGAAGCCTTCCGCGGCAACACCGCCATCGGCGCTGTATACGTTCCCGCGGGCTGCGCGAGCATCGGCGATTACGCCTTCGCGGACTGCACGGGGCTGCGGGCGGCGCACATCCCGGCGGGCGTGACGATCGCCGATAACGCCTTCGACGGATGCGGCCAGCTCACGATCTACTGCCCCGCCGGCAGCGCGGCGCAGGCCTTCGCGACGGCGCACGGCTTAACCTGCGTGACCGAATAAGGCGAAAAATGGAACCGGCGGACAGATAATCAGTCTAAAGGAGCAGAACAATTTGGAAAGGAATGATCTTTCATGAAGAAATTCGCTCTGCTCCTTCTCGCGCTGACGATCGCGCTGTCCGCCCTGGGCGCGCTGGCCGACCAGTATCCCGGCGCCGAGCCGTGGAAAATCTACATGCTGGACAGCGGCGCCGTGAACGACTTCGACGGCGACGGCGACGAGGAGGCGTTCTCCTTCTCCATGACCGGCGACGCGGACAGCTGGGACGGCCAATTCACCATCACCGTGGACGGCCTGAGCATTTCGCAGGGGAACTGCTGCGAGCTGTGCGGCGAGGTCTACGTGCTCCACATCGGCTGGCTGGGCTATGCCAGCCGCGACGACGGCTATTACGCCTCGCTCTTCATCGTGCCCGAATACGGCCCCAGCGACGACCCTTACTCCTACTGCTACCTCTACGAAGACGGCGAGCTCATCGAAGTGGGCGGGCTTCCGGCCCTGCCGCACAACATGTCTGCCGATCCCTCGACCGGCATGATCTCCGTGCAGATTCGCGCCGACATGGTGGGCACCTGGAGCCGTCCGGCGGACTACATCCTCGCCACCGGCTACAGCTGGGGCGAGGACTATGAAAACTTCCAGCGCTACAGGCACCTCGCGGAGGTTCCGCGACCCATCTATCCCATGGGCATGATCGTGACGCTGAAGCGGGAGCTGCCCCTCATGGCCAGCCAGACCGACCGCGTCTTCTCCGCCAATCTCGCGCCGGATCAGCAGGTGATCCTCGCCGCCACCGACGACGTGCGCTGGCTGTACGTCACCTCACTGGACGGACAGACCCGCGGCTGGGTGAAGATGACCCGCGTGGAATGGCAGACGAAGATCGCCGTGGGCGATATCGACGTGAATATCGACGATGTGTTCGGCGATATCCTCTACGCGGACTGACGCACAGAACAGAAAAAGCGTGCCGCCGGGGCGGAATGGCTCCGGCGGCGCATTTTTCGCGAACGGCTTGTCAAACCCCGCCGTTCATGCTATGATGGTTCCGTCAACAGAAAACTATATAAGGGGAGGCTGAGGCAAATTGGAACTGTACGCTTATGAAAAGGAGCACATCGCCCGCGTGCGCGCGCTCGCGCCGGAGTGCATGGTGCTGCTGAAATCGGATGGCTCGTTCCCGCTGGATAAGCCAGGCAGGATCGCCCTCTACGGCAGCGGCGCACGCCGCACGCTCAAGGGCGGCACGGGCTCAGGCGACGTGAACGTGCGCGCGTTCACCACCATCGAGGAGGGCCTTAAAAACGCCGGGTTCACCATCACCACTGGCGCGTGGCTGGACGCCTACGACGCCGCCTGGAGCAAGGCCCGCGCTGCATTCGCCGAATGGATCAAGGCGCGCATTTCCGAAGAAGGGCCCGAGGGCTTCATGATGGCCTTCGGCGAGGTCATGCGCGAGCCCGATTACGACATCCCGCTGGACGGCGAAGGCGACACGGCCGTTTACGTGCTGGCGCGCGTGTGCGGCGAAGGCGCGGACCGCAAGCCCGTTCCCGGCGATTTCATGCTCACCGAAACGGAGATCCGCGATATCCTGCGGCTGCAGGAGCAGTATCCCCTCTTCCTGCTGGCGCTGAATGTGGGCGGGCCGGTCGATCTCTCCCCCGTCGCGGGCGCGGTAAAGAACATCCTGGTCGTGTCGCAGCTGGGCATGACCATCGGCGACGCCTTCGCCGACGTGCTGCTGGGCAAGGCGTATCCCTCCGGCAAGCTGGCGACCACCTGGGCCGCCTGGGAGGACTACTGCCGCGTCGGCGATTTCGGCGAGGCGGACGACACCCGCTATCGCGAAGGCGTCTACGTGGGCTACCGCTATTTCGACAGCGTGGGCAAAGCGCCCCTGTTCCCCTTCGGCTTCGGCCTGGGCTACACGCGGTTCGAGACAAAGGCCGAAAAGATCACGATGGACGGCTCTTTCCTGGCGGTCGAAGCGTCGGTGAAGAACGTGGGAAAACGGCCCGGCCGCGAGGTGGCGCAGCTGTATGTCTCCGTGCCTCAGGGCAGGCTGGATCAGCCCTTCCAGACGCTGGCCGCCTTTGAAAAGACCGACGAGCTCCAGCCCGGCGAGGATGAGCGTGTGCTCATCGGCTTCGACCTGCGCGACATCGCCTCCTTCGACGCCGAAACCGCCTGCGAGGTGCTCGAGGCTGGCCGGTACATCCTGCGCCTGGGCACGGGCAGTCGTGATACAAAGGTGATCGGCGCGATCGACGTGAATGAAACCGTTGTCGCGCGACGCCTCAGCCATATCGGCGGCCGGAGCGACTTCGCCGACTGGAAGCCGGAACCGCTGCCCGCCGAGGCGCTTCCGGAGGACATCCCGGTTTTGGCGCTGGACACCGCGCGCTTCGAGGCGTTCCCGACCCCGGTCGCGCCGCCCGTCAGCGAGGAGGCGAAGGCGATTGCCGCCGGCTTGAGCGACGACGAGCTGGTCTACCTGTGCGTGGGCGACTACCGCGTGAGCGGCAGCGATTCGTTCATCGGCAGCGCGGGGAATCAGGTGATGGGAGCCGCCGGCGAAAGCTGCTCGCGCTTCGCGGACAAGGGCATTCCCTCGCTGGTCATGGCCGACGGCCCCGCGGGCCTCAGGCTGGATAAACAGTACGGCGTGGACGAGAACGGCCCCTATTCCACGCAGCCCAATCTGTTCATGCAGGTGGCCGACCTGCTGCCCGAGGAGACCATAGCCGCCATGCACCTGTTCGAGCCTCAGCCCGAACGGCACGGCGAGATCCATGACCAGTACTGCACCGCCATTCCCGTGGGCACGGCGCTGGCGCAGAGCTGGAACCCGGAGGCTGTGCGTGCCTGCGGCGACATCGTCGGCGATGAAATGGCGCGTTTTGGCGTGCACCTGTGGCTGGCCCCGGCGCTGAACATCCACCGTAGTCCGCTGTGCGGTCGCAATTTCGAGTATTACAGCGAGGATCCGCTTATCAGCGGCACGATGGCTGCCGCCATTACAGACGGCGTGCAGAGCCATCCCGGCCGCGGCGTGACCATCAAACACTACGCCTGCAACAACCAGGAGACCAACCGCCTGCGCAACAACACCATCGTGAGCGAACGGGCGCTGCGCGAAATCTACCTGCGCGGCTTCCGCATCGCAGTGGAGAGGGGCGATCCGCGCGCTGTCATGACCTCCTACAACCTGATCAACGGCGAGCACACCTCTCAGCGCGAGGATCTCATCGAGACCGTGCTGCGCGGCGAATGGGGCTTCGACGGCCTGGTGATGAGCGACTGGGTGGTGTCCGCCATGGCTGGCGCGCCCCACAAATACCCCGCGGCATGCGCCTCCGGCTCCATCAAAGCCGGCAACGACGTGCTGATGCCCGGCTCCCCCATCGACCATGACGATCTCATAAACGCCATGAACAGCGACAGGGCGCTCTACCCCGTCACCCGCGCACACCTCGAAAAATGCGCAGCCCGCCTCATCGACCTGGCGCTGCTGCTGCACGAGCAGGCGGAAGGCTGAGCGTTCCCATAAAAAACATGGCCAGTCCCAGAGCCGGGGCTGGCTGTGTTGTATGCATCGCTCTTTTTTTCAGAAATCCAATTCAGGCATCGCTCCGCCTTCCAGCCGCACGCGAGCGGTGATGAGCGGATCGACCACCTGACACACTTCGAGATGACATATGAGGCTCATGAGCAGTATGAGCTCGTTCACGTCGACAGCCGCGCGCCGCGCGAGGAAATCCAGCATCCCGTCGGCGGCCAGCTTCGCGGCCTCGTCCAGCGTCGCGCCTGAGGCGAGTATGGAGAAGGAGCCGTCCGTTCCCTTCAAAACGGGCCATTTTTCCTGCCGCCCGCGAATCACGCGGACGCGCAGCGTCACCGTGGCCGGGCATTCCAGGCCGCAGATGCACATCTCGCCGTCGCCCATCTTCGCGTGCACGTCGCCCAGCGCCAGCAGCGCGCCTTCGTGATGCACCGGCAGATATAGCGTTGTACCCGCCGTGATGAGCCGCGCGTCCATGTTGCCGCCGTGCGCGCCGGGCGTCGCGGTGTCGATTGCGCCGCGCTCCGGGGCCACGCCGATCACCCCGATCATCGGATCGAGCGGCATTGAGACGCCCGCCAGCTCCGCACGGCCATCCCTTAAGGGAACGCAGCGCACGATGGGCTCGGTCACGCGGTCGCGCATGAACCCGGCGCGGCTTGAGATGCGCATGGAGGCGTATTCCCCCGCGTCGATGGAGAGGATGTCGCAGGCCAGCGTATCGCCGGGCATCGCGTCTTCGATGAAGATGGGGCCGGTGGCCGGGTTGCAGCCCACGGCGGGGCCCTTCGCCGCGCCGCGCGGGTCGTTTTCGGCGCGCAGGTTGTTCATGTAGCAGTCCTGCGTCTTCACGGCGACGGTCGCGCCGTCCGGCACGCGCAGAACGGGCACAGCCTCCGCGGAAAACGCGGTGATGTATTTGTCGTCTGAAAGGGTAAACATGGCTTTTTCCACCTCCTGTCACGAATCCGTTCCGAAGAAGCGCTTCAATAGTTCAACGCCGTTTGCCAGCACGGGTTTATCCGCGCAGGCGTCTTCACAGAACAGGCGCAGTTCGCCGGGGCGGCGGCTGTCGTAGATGGCGTAGGGCACGGGCGTGCCGTCGTGGGTCTGGGTGCGGAGCAGCGTGTAGTGATCGGGCATCAGCAGGATGCGGAAATCCTCGCCCGACGCCTCCAGCGCCGAAAGAGCCGGTTTCACCATGCGCTCGTCCAGTCGCCGGATGGATTCGACTTTTCCGTCGCGATCGCCCAGGTGGCTCAGGTCGTCGGGGGCTTCCAGGTGCAAGAGGGCGAAATCGTCTCCCTCCTCCAGCAGCGCATGTAGCGCCGCCTCCACTTTGCCCGCGTAGTTGGTGTCCAGAGCGCCGGTCGCGCCGGGAACGCGCGGGGCCTTGAGCCCGCTCAGCCAGGCGATGCCGCGCACCAGCGGCACGGCGGACCCGGCGGTTCCTGTCTTTCCGAACTGGCCGTAAAAACTCTCCAGAGCGGTGGCGCGCCCAGCGCCCCAGAACCACACGGCGTTGGCGGGCATATGCCCCTCCTTCACGCGGCGCAGGTTCACGGGATGGTTTTGTAGCGCGCGGTGCGCGGTCTCCTGCAGCGCGCGCAGGAGCGCCGCCTTTTGCCCCTTCGGCTGGTAGGCGTCGATCGCGCGGCCGGCGATATCATGCGGCGGGGTCAGGGTGAACGGCTCGTCGGTCGCCTTAACCACGGCCACATGCCGGAAGGTGGGCGTCACGGTGATGCGCATCTGCGCTTTCTCCATCAGCGCGGCGAACTCCGGGTTCTCCAGGAGGCTGGATGCGACCGCGCGGGCGTCCTCGCCGTCGATCCCGTCGCCGTTGTAGCTGGCCATGACGCCGTTTTGGTAATCGCCGGAAATCGTGGCAAGGTTCATGCGGAAGCTCACTTCGTCCTCCGCCAGCGCCACGCCTTCGCCCGCGGCCTCCAGCGGCGAACGCCCGCGGTAGCATGTTTTCGGATCGTGGCCGAGCAGCGACAGGAACGCCACGTCGCTGCCGGGCGGCATGTCTACCGGGCATGTGCGCACGCGGCCCAGCTCGCCGCCCGCGATGCGCGCCATATTTTCGCAGGCCGCATATTCGAGGGGCGTTTTGCCGCCGAGCTCCTCTATTTTTTCGTCGGCCATGCCGTCGCCGACGATCAGCATATACTTCATGTTATTCTCCTTTTTTTCGCTTGCCAAACGGCGCGCGATGCATTATGATATATTGTAGCATAGAAGAGTGCTTCGCGGCGTCCTGCCGCAAAATTTAACCGCTCCGACTATTATTTCCGAAGGGATTGACACCGATATGCAGCAGCTTCAACTGGCCCGCGTGATGAAAAACCAGATCTTCGAGGGCTTCGTGCTCGTGCGCGCCGCCGAACAGCGCTCCTCCGCCAACGGCGGCAAGTTCCTGGACATGACGCTTTGCGACCTGTCCGGCGAATACAACGCCAAGGTGTGGGACGGCACCGCGCAGCCGCCAAAGGCGGGAACGGTCATCAAGATTCGCGCCATGATGCAGGAATACAACAACCATCCCCAGCTTCGCGTCGATAAACTGCGCCCCGCGACTGAAAAGGACGACGTCGACATGGGTATGCTCGTTCCCTGCGCGCCCCTGCCCGCCGACGACATGCTGAACGCGATCAACGCGCGCATCGACCGCATGCAGGACGAGGATCTCCAGCGGGTTACGCGCCTGCGCCTGAAGGAATGCGGGCCGCGTCTCATGTACTACCCCGCCGCAACAAAGCTGCACCACGCCGAGCGCGCGGGACTTCTGCACCACACGAGCACCATGCTGCGCATGGCCGACGCCGTGTGCGAAGTCTACCCCACGCTGGACGCCGACCTTCTGGCTGCGGGCGTCATCCTGCACGACCTGTGCAAGCTCGACGAGATTCGCGCCGACGAATCCGGCGTGGCCGCGGATTACACACGCGAGGGCCAGCTGCTGGGTCACATCGTGATGGGCGTGAGCGCTCTGGCGCGGGTCTGCGACGAGGCGGGGGTGAAGGGCGAAAAGAAGCTCTTGCTGCAGCACATGCTTCTTTCCCACCACGACCTGCCCGAATACGGCAGCCCCAAGCCGCCCATGTTCCCTGAGGCCGAGGTGCTGCACGTCCTGGACCTGCTGGACGCCCGCATGTTCGAGATGAACCGCGCGCTGGACGCCGTGAACCCCGGCGCGTTCACCGAGCGCATCTGGTCGCTGGAGCGCAGGCTGTACCGACGCGCGCATCCGCCGGTGCGGAAGGAAGACGCCGAACCCACGGAGCAGCCGGCGGAAGAGGGCGCTGCGCAGGACAAGGCGGAAGGCTGATCGCGGCAGGGAGCGCACCGAAAGCGTTCCCTGCTTTTTCGTGCGGCGGGCTCGTGGAAAACGCCGGCCTGTGACAATTCAGTCATTCAAACGCTGCTTTGGGGCAGCAATAGCTGACAGGCGTGTCCGTCCGTGATAACATTTATCTGAAATCAAGGCGAAAAGAGGTTGGTCCGCATGAAAAAGACGCTCTTCATTCAGGCCATTGCGAAATACCTGTTTGGCATGCTTCTGGTCGCGCTGCTGCTGTTCCTGCCTGCCGGGACGCTTCGCTGGCCGCGGGGCTGGCTGTTCATGGGCATCCTGTTCGTTCCCATGCTTGGGGCGGGCGTCGTGATGATGCTGAAAAATCCCGACCTGCTGCGCCGCCGGCTGAACGCCCGCGAGCGCGAGCTTGACCAGAAGCAGAACATCGCCCTGAGCGGCGGCATGTTCATCGCGGGATTTATACTGGCGGGGCTGGACTTCCGCTTCGGCTGGCTGCAGCTGCCCGCCTGGGCGTCCGTGTGCGCCGCGCTGTTCTTCCTGCTGGGCTACGCGCTGTTTGGCGAGGTGCTGCGCGAAAACGAGTATCTTTCCAGAACGGTGGAAGTGACGGCGGGCCAGCGCGTGATCGACACGGGGCTGTACGGCGTCGTTCGCCACCCCATGTACGCCGCGACGGTCATCATGTTCCTCATGATGCCGCTCGCGCTCGGCTCGCTGATCGCCCTTGTGCCGTTCCTGGCCTACCCGGCGCTCATCGCCCGGCGCATCCGCGGGGAGGAGGCGGTGCTGGAGAGGGAATTGCCCCACTATACGGACTACGAACGGCGTGTGAAATACCGTCTGCTGCCCCACGTGTGGTGATTCCCGGTAGCTTTACGCTGCGTCTTTGGGAAAATGCCGCAAATTTCGCATTTTTTGTTGCATTTTTCGTAAACTGGCCTTATAATGATAACGTGTCAGAAATAACGAAAGGAGCTGTCATTATGGGTAAGTTTGTCGTCAAAGAGGCCAAAGGCGGCGTCAAGTTCAATCTGAAAGCCGGCAACGGCGAAATCATCCTCTCCAGCGAAGTGTACAGCAGCGAGCGCTCCTGCCTGAAGGGCATCGCCAGTGTGCAGCGCAACGCGCCCATCGCCCCGGTGGAGGATCAGACCGCGGAGAATTTCGCGAAGGAAAAGTGCCCCAAGTTTGAGATCTACACCGACAAGGCCGGCGAGTTCCGCTTCCGCCTGAAGGCCACCAACGGCCAGATCATCGGCGCGAGCGAAAGCTATAAGGCCATGGACAGCTGTGTGAACAGCATCGAATCCGTGAAGAAGAACGCGGCCGAAGGCAAGATCGAAAAAGCCGTAAAAGAAGACAAGTGATCTCCGTTCGCTTTTGAATCAGGCGAGCCGGTTCCCATCAAAATGCCCGGATGACCGCATACGTTATCCGGGCATGATCGTGTTTGGAGCGTTTCCCATGACTATTTCGATCGTCCTGTGCACATACAACGGCGAAAAGTACCTGCGCCGCCAGCTCGATTCTCTGCGCGCGCAGACCTTGCCGCCCTGCGAGACGCTCATTGCCGACGACGCCTCCGCCGACGGCACCGCCGCGCTCGTCTCCGAATACATCCGGACGCACGGTCTCGGGAACTGGACTCTCACCGCGAACAGGACCAACGCGGGCTACCGGCGCAATTTCCGCGATACCGCCATGGGCGCGCGCGGCGAATGGATCGCCTTCTGCGATCAGGACGACGTCTGGCATCCCGATAAGCTCGAACGCCTCGCCCGGCTCGCGCAAGCGTATCCGCGCGCTCAGGCCGTCGCCGGCTCCTTCAACCTCATCGACGCCGAAGGACGCCCCGTCGCTGCGGCGGAACCGCTGGGTCAGGCCAATCACGGAATGATCCATCTGCCTCTCGCGCCGGGCGAGGTACATGTCTTTTCCCAGAACCGCCGCGACACCGCCATGCTGCTGTCCGGCAACGTCGCGCTCGGCTGCACGATGATGGTTCGCCGGGAAACCGTCGAAACCTGGGCGCGCACGACGGACCTCGAACTTGTGCAGGACTGGGAGCTGGCGCTCTGCGCCTGGCTGACGGGCGGCTTCTGCTTTCTCAACGAACCGGTGATCGACTACCGGCTTCACGGCGCGAACGCCGTCGGTTTGCCGGAAAGCGCGCTGACAGGCGCGCGGGGCCCATCGCTGGCCGGACGCGTCGAAACGATGGACCGCTTCGACGCCGCGCGCCGGTATGTCGAAGCGCAGCGACTCGCGCTGGGCATGGAGCCGCTCGATCCGATGTTCGGCCGTTACGCCGTTCTGCGCCGGGAGGCGCTTACACGGCGCAGTCTCGCAAAATGGCTTGCGCTCCAGCGCTATCATGGGCTGTACGCCGATATGTTCACCAGGCGGCAGCGGCTGGGAGATCTTTTTTTGATTCTGTTTGACGAAAAGCGCCCGAACAGCCGATAGCCGGGCGGCGCTCGTTGGAAGGTTTTTTGTTTTTTTCCATTTCATGGGCGCGCTTTGCAGGAAGATGGACGCCCCTGTCGAAAATAACTATTATGCGGTTCCAACGGATACCTGTCGATGAAACCGAGATTCAAAAGAGGTGCGGCGCATGATGAAGGCAAAAGCGGGAAAAGGTTCCTTACAGACAATCAGGCGTGATCTCATCAACAGATTCAGCGCCGATGACAACCGGTTATGGCCCGTCGCCTTTTTGCTGTTCGCCCTGTGCCTCCTGATCCATGGGCCGATCCTGCCCGGTCCGCACGTTCTGAATACGTATTACGACGAGCTGTTGTACTGGGGCGTCGCGAAGACTTTCTGGACGGAACCCGCGTTCTCAATCTATCATGTGCCGGTTCAATTCAGCAAATTCCTCTATTCCATGGTGCTCTCCCCTCTGTTTTTGATCAGGGACGCGTCGCTGCGCGGGGCCATGGCCGGCTGGCTGAGCACGGCCATGATCTCTTTCTCCGCGTTTCCGGCCTATCGGCTGGTGAAAAAGCTCACATCCTCCAAGCCGATACAGCTGATATGCCTCGTGCTGTTCATGTGCAGTCCCATTATGAATTACGGGGAAAAATACGCGCCGGAATCGCTGTATCTCCCGCTGTGCCTGTATCTGATGGTTGGATACTTTACGCTTTATCAGCGCATCGTGGAGCCTGAAAACTATCCTTTGCGCAAGCTGTGCGTCACGGCGGCGCTGATGGGGCTGCTCGCGTATGTCATCTATCTCGCAAAGGAAGCCGTCGCCGCTTTCTTCGGCGCTTTTCTGGTCTGGACGCTGATTGTCGCGATAAAGGGAATGAGGCGCAAGGACGAGAACTGGAAACGGTATCTGGCCGTCGCCGGAGTACATACCGCCGCCATCGCGGTCTGCTATATAGCGGTCAAGCTCATTCTCAGCCTCAAGTTTTCATACGCCAAGCAGATTGGGCTCGACAACGCGAATTCGATGTACAGGATAGAATTCCTGATCCATTGTCTCATCAGCAACGGATTGTACATCTGCGTCGCGCTGTTCGGCCTTCCCGTGTTGTACTGGCAGTTCAAAAGGAACCGTCAGAGCAGGCTGGCGGATGAAAACGCCCCTCTCGCCAATTGGGTCGTGTTCTTCTATATCGCGTTTGCGTTCACGCTATTTTTCATCTCCTTCAGCATTTCTCTCGTGGAGGATTTCGGCAAATCGAAAATCCGCCTGCACACCCGCTATTACATCCCCTTCCTGCTTCCATTCCTCGCGATGGTATTTGAAGAGATCCGCAAATCGCCTGATACGCTCAGGAAGGCGGGTATCGCAGGCGTCCTGGTCATGGGGATCGCCTGCGTGCTGCTGCTGAATCCGAACAGATATGTGAGCGCCTATGACTCATACGACACATGGCATATACAAAACGCAGTAACATACTTCGACGACCTATCCGACGCGGAGAAAGACGACGACGCGGAAGGATCGGCTCTGACAAACTTTTTTGCGAAGCAGACCGACGGATCGAAAGAAGTAACCTATCATCACGGCCTGCTGATTTCCCTTTCGCTGTTTGCCGTCCTGATGATTCTGATCGTATTTCTGGTTTACAAAAACAAAAAAGCGGCCATCGCGCTGTTCTGTTGCATGATCCTGGCCATCGAAGGGTATAACAACGTCATTTCCGTCCAGAAGATCGGCAAATTCAGCTCCATATCCGAGAAGGACGCCGCAGCTTACACCAAACTGGACAGGGATGTCTGCGAGATCGTGGGAGACGAGAATCTCCTTATGATCAGCACGGAAAAGCTTGAGGCGAAAAAACGACGGGTCGAGAGCTTCTTCTCCATCGACTGGTATTCAACGCTGACCAGCGGCCTGAATAAGGTCATTGGCTCGGACGGCACTGTTGATTTGAACAAAGCGTCGATTCCCGTTTCATTGACGCAGTTCGCAGGCATCAAAAAATACCCGAAGGGGACGACATTTTCCTATGTGCTGTGCACCAAAGACATCAAATTCAATGAGAATTGCGTCGAGCAGGTGCTTTACAGCAAAGAAACGGGCTATTACCTCTACCGGCTGCTCGATCCCGGCTTCCTGGATGTCGATTACATCAAGGACTACTACGAAGAAGGATAATTCGCCATACAAACAGAGAAAAGGAGATATCAATCCATGAAATCCCCGCAGCGCAGCAGCAAACAGAACCGCAATGGTTTTAAGATCGCAGACTGTATACTGATCATCTTTACGGGGCTGGAGGTCACATACCATACCTGGCTTGCCCTTACCCGGCACATGTGGGCCAAAGAGAACAGCATGCTCCAATCCCCCACCTTCGTGAAACTGTTGAATGTCGATTTCTATCTGACGGTCGCGTTTCTGGCGTACGTCCTGCTGTGGTTTGCGGTCGGCCGGTTTATGGCTTCCGACATCCGGAATCGTCAGAAAGCCGTTTTGAAATGCTTTTGCGCTCCGGACACCATCCTGATGCTCGCGCTGTTTATCTGGTATCTCGTCACAAACCTCGCTTACAGCGATAAAACAAACCAGCTGGTCAGCTATATGCGCTATGAGCTCGACGCCGGCATATGCGCGGTGATTCTGTTCCCGCTTGGAAAGATCCTGGGGCCCCGTAAAATGAAGCGCTTCCTCGATGTCGTGTTTCACCTCATTCTGGCCTTCAGCACCGTCGCCATCTGCATTATGCTGTTCAATCTCCTGAGCGGGCGCAAAATGGTGCTTTACAACACTTTATCCGTTTACGTAAAGAAGAAGACAGGGCGCGTTTATTTTGGCACGAACGAAAACATCGCGGCCATGATCGGCCTGACCATGGTCTATATCTGCCTCTATCTGTTCTTCATTCACAGGCATCGCGTCGGGCGGATCATCTATGCGGTGCTCATGTTCCCGCATGTCTTCGCGACGCTGGCGACCGGTTCCCGCGCCTGTTTTCTCGCGCTTCTGATCACGCTGCCCGCGGCGGCGGCCCTGTTCGTTTGGACTCATCTGGATCGCCCGGACGCCAGGCGTCGCCTGCTTCTGTTCCTCGCCGCATTCGCCGTCGGCATCATATGTATTTGGGTCCTGCGGTCTGTGGTTGCCCTGATTTTCAAATCTTCATCCGGTAACAGCTTCTCGCAGAAATCGCTGTTTAAAGACACCGGCCGTCTTCCCATCTGGAACGCCTCGCTGCACATGATGATCGACAACGCCAAGCAGTTCACGTTCGGCATTCCCAAGCTCAGGATCCCCGAATACATCGAAAAGCATATCACACAGCTGTATGGCAGCGGGTCGTCATACGCGCACGCCCACAATCAGATTCTGCAGGTCGGGTGCGCCCAGGGCGTTCCGGCGATGTTTGCGTATATCGCTTTCCTGCTGATACTCGCCATACGCTCGCTGAAGATCGTCATCATGGAAATCAAAAAACGAAGCAAGCGCGGCTTCCTGGTGATTCCGATCTGCCTGTTTGGCATGATGCTCGTCAATATGTTCGAGCCGTTCATCTGGCTGTACTTCTCCGTCATGGGCTGCGTGTTCTTCCTGCTGAGCGGTCTTCTGTACGACGCCGAAAAAGAGCTGAGCAGCGTCGATCTCAAATGAATCCACAAAAAATCGGCAGGCGGAAACTCATTCCGTCTGCCTTTTTTTGCGTCCTCTCGTAGATCCTGCGCC
>JAFZRB010000396.1 GCA_017620115.1 Clostridia bacterium
CTTATAGAACAGCAGGATGCGGCCGTCTTTCAGCTGATACAGCACGGGGTTCCAGTGCGGCTCCATGGAGCCCGCTACCTGCCGCGCTTCCGAGAAGCTCTGGCCGGTCTTCTCGGCCAGCCAGACGCCCACGTCGCTGTTCCCTTCCCGGCTGCCGCCGAACCAGGCGACCAGCACCCGACCGTCCTCCAGCGGCAGAACGGTGGAGGCGTGGTGCGCCAGCGTCTTTTTTACGGAAATGACCAGCTGGTGGGCAATGAGCTGAAGCATGGCGAACGTCCTTCTTTCTTTTATGAGCGTGTTTCCGGGCGTCACGACGCCGCGCTTTCCTTCGGCGCGATGGCGTCGGCGACCTCTTCCATGATGGGGATGCCGGCGCGCACCAGGTCGTCGGCGGGCAGCGCGCCCGCGTTGACCATCAGAACCGGCGGTACCGTGGCCGAGAGGATGAGCCGCTTCTGGTATTTGCTCAGCACGGCGAGCAGCTTTTCCGGATCGGGCCTGGCCGTGGGCGCGAAGCGCATGGCCAAAAATCCGCGCCGGATGGACACATTGTCCACGCCGATGCGTCCGCACAGCCCCTTGAGGTGAGCGATGTCGATGAGGTTCATCACCGGCCGCGTCGGGTCGCCAAAGCGGTCGATCAGCTCCTCCAGGAGGTCGGCCCGGCTGGCCGCGCTGTCGATGAGGGCGATCTTTTTGTAGACGTCGATGCGCTGCTTGTCGGTGGGCACGTAATCGCCCGGCAGGTAAGCGTCGATGCGGATCTCCATCTTGGTCTGGATATCACCCAGCTTCACGTCGCCGCGCAGCTTCTGAACGGTTTCCTCAATCATCTTCACATAGAGATCATAGCCCACGGCCGCCATATGCCCGCTCTGCTGATTGCCCAGCAGGTTGCCCGTGCCGCGGATCTCCAGATCGCGCATGGCCACCCGGAAGCCGGCGCCGAACTCGGTGAATTCCCGGATGGCGGCCAGGCGCTTGTCGGCGTTCTCCGTGAGCACCTTGCCGGGCTGCACGGTGAGGTAAGCGTAGGCCAGCCGGTTGCTGCGGCCCACGCGCCCGCGGATCTGATACAGCTGCGCCAGGCCGAAACGGTCGGCGTCGATCACGATCAGCGTGTTGGCGCGCGGCACGTCCAGACCGGCTTCGATGATGGTGGTACACAGCAGCACGTCGTACTTGCCGTCGTAGAAATCCAGCATCACGTCTTCGAGCTGGTGCTCGCGCATCTGGCCATGACCGATGGCGACGCGCGCCTCGGGCACCAGCCGGCGCAGCCTTTCATAAAAGCGCTCGATGGACTGCACGCGGTTGTAGAGCACGTATACCTGCCCGTCGCGGCCGATCTCCCGCAGAATGGCGTCGCGAATCAGGCCGTCGGAATACTCGACGACGTAGTTCTGCACGGGATAGCGCTCCTCGGGCGGCGTGCGCAGCAGCGACATGTCGCGTATGCCCACCATGCTCATGTGCAGCGTGCGGGGGATGGGCGTGGCGGAGAGCGTGAGCACGTCCACGTTCTTCTTGAGCTTCTTGATGGTCTCCTTGTGCTTGACGCCGAAGCGCTGCTCCTCGTCCACCACCAGCAGCCCCAGGTCGTGGAAGCCGATGTC
The DNA here is from genome assembly GCA_017620115.1 of Clostridia bacterium. GTDB lineage: Bacteria > Bacillota > Clostridia > Christensenellales > Aristaeellaceae > Firm-10. Next base: position 1,620 of record JAFZRB010000396.1, read on the forward strand.
GGCGCCGAGCAGCCGGTGCGTGCCCACCACGATATCCGTCGAACCCTGCCTGAGGGATTCTATGACCGCACGCTGTTCGGCCGGCGTGCGAAAGCGGCTCAACGCGTCCACGCGGATGGGATAGCCATCCATGCGCCGCAGGATGGTCTGGTAGTGCTGCTGCACGAGTATGGTCGTAGGCGCGAGCAGCACGGCCTGTTTGCCGTCCATCACGCATTTGAAAATGGCCCGCAGCGCCACCTCGGTCTTGCCGTAGCCCACGTCGCCGCACAGCAGGCGGTCCATTGCCTGAGGCGACTCCATGTCGCGTTTGATTTCCTCGATGGCGCGCAGCTGATCCTCGGTCTCCTCATAGGGGAATTTGTCCTCGAATTCGCGCTGCCAGGGCGTGTCCGGCGCGAAAGCGTGGCCCTCGGCGTCGTGGCGCTCGGCGTAGAGCTCCACGAGATCCTCGGCGATCTCCTCGATGCTGGCCTTGACCTTCGCCTTCTGCTTCTGCCATTCGTTGCCGGAGAGCTTGTTGATCTTCGGCGGCGCGTCCTCCGAGCCGATGTATTTCTGAACGCGGTCCAGCTGGTCGGTGGGCACATACAGCCGGTCGCTGCCCTGATAGCGGATGAGCAGGTAATCGCCCCACGCGCCGCCCACCTGTATGCGCTCGGTGCCCATGTACTGGCCGATGCCGTAGGCTTCGTGCACCACGTAATCGCCCACGGCGAGGTCGGTGAAGGCGCTGATCTTCTCGCCCGCGCGCCAGCTGGAGCGGTTCTTCTGGCGCTGCGCGCCGTAGATGTCCGTTTCGGATACCACGCACATCTTCTGCGCCACATACTGGAATCCGCGCGAAATGCCCATCGGCACGATCACCGGCACGCCCGGCGTGAGCCCGGTCACGTTTTCCGCGAACGGCACGGGGCTGCCCAGCTCTTCCAGCGTGCGGCTCAGGCGCTGGCCGCGCGCCACGCCGCCGGCCAGCAGCGCCACGCGCCAGCCTTCCTTCTTCCATACCTTCACTTCCCGCGCCAGCTCGCGCAGGTTGCTCTGGTAGCCGCCGCCATTCAGGCCCTCGAAGCGGAATACGCCCCTGAAGCGCAGGTCATTCATGCTCACGGCCAGCGGCATTGTGGCTACGGCCGTTCCGGCCGTCATCCGGACGAGCAGATCGTCGTAATCGAAAAGCAGATTTGCCTGGCCGGGCAGCGCCGTCTCGCGCTCCAGGGCCGCTTTGTACTGCTCCTCGAATTCCAGCATGCGGTTCTCGCAGCGCGTGCGCAGACGGTCTGGCTGGTCGAGCACCACGATGGGATCCCTGAGATAATCCATCACGCACTCGGTCTGCTCGTAGAGATAGGGCATGAGCGATTCCGCCGCGGGGCAGATGTGCGTTTCGCGCAGCGCTTCGATGCGCGGCAGGAACTGCTTTTCCAGCTCGCTCAGCGACGAAACGGGCTTCAACGCGGGCTGTTCAGTCGCTTTCGCGCGGGCTTTTTCGACGCCAGCGCCCATGTCGTCGAGGGAAGGCAGCTCGTCCAGCGAATCGGAGATTTCCCGGGCGAATTCGTCCCAGGGCGTCAGGTCGAACGCGTCTTCGATCTCCTTCTGGCGGCTGCTTCCGCCGCCCGCTTCCCGCAGGCGGCTGTTCAGCGCGGCCTCGATGCGATCTGCCGCCGCCCCGGCCTCCTCCGCGTTCAGCAGCGTCTCGTGCGCGGGCAGCACCCAGGCTTTGGTCACGCGGTCGGTGGAACGCTGGCTCATGGGGTCGAAATCACGCAGGGAATCGAGCTCGTCGTCGAAGAATTCGAGGCGCAGAGCCGACGCCCTGCCCACGGGGAAGACATCCACGATGCCGCCGCGCAGCGCGCACTGGCCGCGGCTCTCGACCACGTCGGTGCGCTCATAGCCCGCCTCGGCGAGCTTCCGCATGAGCTCCTGCGGTTCGATGGTCATGCCCTCTTCCAGCCGGACGACGGCGCGCCGGAAGGTTTTGGCGGGCATCAGCCGGTACATGAGCGCGTCCACCGGCGCGACGAGCGCGCGAAGCCCTCCCGCCATGGCCGCGCCCAGCGCCTCGATCCGGCGGGCCGCCAGATCGCCCGAGGCCGCGGCCACGCGCATGAAATTGATCTCGCGCGCGGGCAGCAGCTGCACGCGGCCGTGGAACAGCGCGAGCAGGTCGTCGGCCGCCTTCTGGGCGAGCTGGTCGGTCGCGGTGACGAACAGCAGCATGCGATCGCTCTCACGCGCCAGGCCCGCGAGCATATGCAGCCGCTGGCTGTCATCCAGCCCTGTTGCGCACACGACGCCGGGCTTTTTCACAGCCTCCCTGAGCTGGCGGTAGGATTCGATTTCCCCGAGCGGCGCGAACAGCCAGTCCAGCCTGTCCGCGCGCTTGTCTTGTTCCGACATTCGGCCCTCCATATTCAAAAGTCGCTTAAGAAAGCCGGCGCTGCGCCGGCTCGTTATGAGTATACGCCATGCCGGGGCGTGTTGTCAAGGGTCGGGCAAAACAAAGGCGCGGGGTTGTTTCCACCCCGCGCCCAAAGGCCAGCGGTATCTGACGCCGCGATCCGGCGCGCGCCGGTTTGCGCCGCCGCCGTCCGCTTTAACCGTTCAGATCCGCTATACGGCCTTGTTGGTCTCCATTTCAGCGCGTCAGCCGAGAATGGGCTCCAGCATGCCCACCTTGCCGTCTGTCCGGCGGTAGATGACGCTGGTGATGCCGGTTTCCTGGTTGACGAACACGAAGAAGCTGTGGCCCAGCATGTCCATCTGAGCGATGGCGTCCTCCACCGTCATGGGCTTGACCTCGAAGCGCTTCACGCGCACCAGCTCGTCGGACATTTCGTCTTCCCAGCTCTGCGCGGGCTCCTCCGCGGGAGCGAGCGCTTCCAGCGCAGCCGGATCGGCTTTTTTGTCGAGCTTCGTGTGGTGGCGGCGAATCTGGCGGTCGATCTTATCGGCGGCGCGGTCGACGCTCTGATACATGTCGTTTGTGATCTCCTGCGCGCGCAGCATCACGCCGTCGATGTTCATCGAAATTTCAGCGATGTTCCGCGCCCCGCGCTCCTGGCTCAGGCGAACCTGCACGTCCGCCTCGCCGCGGAAATAGCGGTCGAATTTATTCAGCTTTTTTTCAATCCGTTCCTGCATGGAGTCGGAAACGGTCATATTCTTCGCATTGATGGTAAGACGCATGTTTTTCACTCCTGACTTTTTCTGAAATGACGAACGGTTTATGCGGCCCGCCCGCGCGGCAGGCCTTCGCGCGCTGCCATGGGAATCATTCCTCTCTTGCGGCTTTCGCCTTTCTGTCTTTATATTTCGCCGCCCGGTTAAATATTCCTGCCTGTTTTTCCAATCTTCTTTATTTTTTATTTTATACCTTGTCAGTTTCGCATAATGCCGCGCGGGATTGTTTACGCCCCGTCAAAATCCCATATTGACCAGTTCTTCGCACAGGGCGGCGTAAAAGGCGTATATCTTATCCCGCTTGCGGCCGCGCGCCATGAAACCGACGATCTCCACGGCCTGTGAAAAAGCCATCGCCCGCGCCTTCCGACAGGCCGGGCGATGGCTGCGCTTTATGCGTCGTTCATACAGGAGAACGTTACAACAGGTGCGCGCAGGTGGGATCGAACGAGATGAACGCTTTCTCGCCCACCTGGAAAATGCGCTTGTTCACGGGGCAGTTGTCTGTGATTTTCACCAGCGTGTCGCCTACGCGGACGTGATAGTTCTGATAGCTGCCCATGAAGCAGCTCAGTTCTACCGTGCAGGGCAGGGCGCCGCTTTCCGAGATGGTGATGGCTTCAGGACGCAGCACGATTTCGCAGTCGGAGCCGACTTCGCGGGGCTGCTCCGACGCGACCGTGACGCTGCCCGAGGGCAGCTGAACCTTGATGAGGCCGCCTGCGCTGAAGCCCGCCTTGCCCTTCAGGAAATTGCACTCGCCGATGAAATCCGCCACGAATTCGCTGTTCGGATGATAGTAGATTTCCATGGGCGTGCCCATCTGCGCGATGACGCCGCCCTTCATCAGGATGATCTGGTCTGAAATGGACATGGCTTCGCTCTGGTCGTGCGTCACATAGACCGCCGTGATGCCGAGCGACTGCTGAATGCGGCGAATCTCGGTGCGCATCTGCACGCGCAGCTTGGCGTCCAGATTGGAAAGCGGCTCGTCAAAGAGGAGCACGCCCGGTTCCACGACGAGGGCGCGCGCCAGCGCCACGCGCTGCTGCTGGCCGCCGGAGAGCTGGTTGGTCATGCGCTGCTCCATGCCGGAGAGCTCCACCAGCCGGAGAATGTCGGTTACCCGCTGCTGAATCTCGCTCTTCGACACATGCCGCAGCCGCAGGCCGTAGGCCACGTTGTCGAACACGTTGTAGTGCGGGAACAGCGCGTAGGACTGGAACACCATCGCCGTGTCACGCTTGTTGGGCGTGAGAGCGTTGATGGGTTCGCCGCCCAGATAGATTTCGCCCTCGTCCGGCGATTCAAAGCCGGCGATCATGCGCAGCGTGGTGGTCTTGCCGCAGCCGGAGGGGCCCAGCAGCGTGACGAAC
>JAFZRB010000397.1 GCA_017620115.1 Clostridia bacterium
ACCACAAAATCCGCATCGTATCCGACTTTGATTTTGCCTTTTTTGATACCCAAGAGTTTAGCCGGTGTTTCCGATGCCATTTTTATTGCGTCTGCTTTTGGTATGCCAAACGAAATGGCTTTTTTTACACAATCCGGCAAAACGATGTTGTAGTCGTCAGTGATAAAACGCCTTGCACCCTCAATTATCCATGTCAGGACGGCACCGCCGCAGTGCTCAAATAGGTGGTCAGCGTAGTTCTTGACCTCGCCCTTCATTCCGCGGAAGTTCGCGAGGAACGGAACCACCACCAGCCTATCCCAAGTTCCCTTATCGTTGGTTCCTACCTTCGGCAAGTGGTTCGTATACAAGACGGTCGAGTGAGACGGGATGAAGTCGAACGGTGCCTTGAACTTCTTTTCCGCCTTGATCGGGTCGGTGGAGCACAACTTCTTTACGACGGCAGTATCAAGGCGCATGCCCTCTTCCAATTCCGCAGCGATAACCAACCGCTTTCCGCGCAATTCCGCGTATTCCGGCGATTTGTTCTTTCTGCAATTCGCGGTCAGAGTCTCTGCGGACAAACTGCCGGAATAGTCGCCCAGAACGTGGGCCAGAAGATTGAATAATGTACTCTTGCCGTTGCCGCCCTCGCCGTAGGCTATAATCAGGTTCTCTTGCAGAACTCGCCCGACTGCGCACATACCTGCGACCTCTTGTAGGTACCGCTCGAGGTCTTTATCACCTACGGTCACGCGCTCCATGAACGCGGCGAATAAATCCGCATTTACGGTGTCTGGTGCTATGGCCGTAATCTTCGTGCAGAGGTCTGCCGGATCATGAGGTTTCATTGTACCCGTGCGCAAGTCCACTGTGCCTCCAGGGGTGTTCAACAAATAGCCGTCTGCGTCGAGCGCGTCCACCGGTATCTGCAAATACGGCGTCGCTTCGGTAAGCGTTGCGGAAACACGGCTTGAGTTCAGATACTTGCAGGCATGTGCGTGGTAGCGTTTCGCCATCCCGTCACTTGCTCGCGGTGACGACGAAGATTCGTTTCTCCGTTCACGGGCGCGCAAAGTTGCTTCATCCTCCGCAAGCACCATTGAACGGGCCTGCTCGAGTTGCTTCTCTGCAACAGCATGAACCAGGCCGCGTGCCGCTGGTTCATTCTCGCTCCAGCGCTGCCCGTCAAAAACCATCCATGAGGTGGCCTCCGAATAGAGCAACCGGTCACGATACACAGATGCAACAACCTTCGCTTGTCCAACATCTGTGAAATGCGAGGGGACAAGATTCGCAACCTCATCCTTAAGAGCGTAGGTGTGAGGTGCATTAATCAAAGTCGTCATGAAATAGCCTCCGGTATAGTTTTAGCCGATGTTGCTATGAGATGCGGCTTGCTCGTCCAGCCATTCTTGGAAAAGCTTCGCGTTCACAAACTTTCGCCCGCCGATCTGTACGACTGGCACATTTGCACGGTTTAGCAACGAATAGGCCATTGACCGAGTGAATCCCATTCGCGTTAGATCGTGAATATTGAGCACAAGTTTCTCTCCGTAATTGGTATCCGACTTCAAAACAATTCCTCCTCCTGAATAAAAAATGCACGAAACAAAAGCCCGTCAAGGCTCAATGCTTCGTGCATTTACAATAATACGTGAATAACTTTATCACGCCTGACGTCGGTTGTCTTTCTCAACCTCGATAAGATTATACCATAGAAATGCCCACACGTCAAGATGATTTCACACTATTTAACTTGCTTTCAATACCGATTTGATGTATAATAAGAGCATAGAAGAAAACATTGCGGAGGTGTAATAATGGCAAAGAAAGCGGTATCCGGTAATGGAAGCATTCGTCAGCGAATAGATGGAAGGTGGGAGGGTAGGGTTTCTTTGGGTTATGATGGTTCGGGGAAAAGAATTCAAAAGTCATTCTATGGAAGCAGTCAAAAGGAAGTTGCTGAGTTAATAAGAAAAGCATCTTCGCAGATTGATGATGGAACATTCGTTGCGCCTAATAAGATGACAGTCAAGTCGTGGCTTAACACATGGCTATCTGAATATACTGGAAGCATCAAAGAAAATACTCTTGTTTCTTACAGAGTGCAGGTAGAGCATAACATTCTGCCTTATATCGGTGCGATGAAACTATCAGCTTTGCAGCCTCACCACATTCAAAAGGCAATCAACGATATGACTAAACGCGAACAGAAACCGCTCTCTCCAAAATCCGTCAAGAATGTGTTCGGCGTCCTGCACAAGGCAATGTCCCAGGCTGTTTTGAATGGCTATATCGCAAAGAATCCCTGCGACGGTATACAGCTTCCCCGCGTGGAAAAGAAAGACATCTCTCCCCTCAATGAGGCGGAAATCCGCGCGTTTCTCAATGCCATCAAGGGACACAGGAATGAAGTCGTCTTCAAGGTGGCGCTGTTTACCGGTATGCGGCAGGGGGAATTGATGGGGCTCCAATGGGATAATGTAGATTTCAAGGCAGGAACCATCCTTGTTTCTCAGCAGCTAATCCATGAGAAGAAAAAAGGCGGCATTTACAAACCGGCCCCCACGAAAACGGACGGCGTCCGCAAAATCACGCCCGCGCCTATCGTTATGAATTGGCTGAAGGAATGGAAGACAGCGCAAAATGCCCAGCGCCTAGCCAAGGGGGAAATGTGGGTCAGCGATATTGAAGGATTGGTTTTCACTGATGAACATGGAAGGAATCTCTCGAACACGACCTTGACGCATGAGGTCAAGCGGATCGGTGAGAAGATCGGGAAGGAAGGTTTCCGCTTTCATGATCTGCGCCATTCCTACGCTGTGGCGGCAATCCGCGCGGGGGACGATATGAAAACCGTTTCTTCCAATCTCGGGCACACGACAATTTCCATAACGATGGACATTTACGCCAGCTACACAGAGGACATGGCGAAGGCTTCTGCAAGCCGCATGAATGACTATATCAGTTCAAATTTTTAGCCAGTGTGGGTAAAAGTGTGGGTAAACCGCCATTTTTACCATAGAAAAAGCCCTGAAATCCCAATGATTTCAGGGCCTTTCCATTGGCAGGGGCAGAAGGATTCGAACCCTCAACAAAGGTTTTGGAGACCCACGTGTTACCATTACACCATGCCCCTTCGCCTGCCAGCGAACAAAAGCTATTATAACTGCAATCGCGCTTTTTGTCAAGCCCTTTTGCGAAATTTTCCAAACGTGTCTTCCGTACAAAGCCCTCCTTCTGCGATTTCAGCCGCGCCTCTTTACCGGCCGAGGCGGATGCGCCTGCGTTTCTGCGCGGCGGCGTATTCCTGCTTCTCCTCATCCGTCTCGGGCGTGAAAGGCGGAACGGGCGCGGGCGTGTCGTTGTCATCCAGCGCGACGAACACCGCGTAGGCGCGGTTTACCAGTTCCCGGCTGCCGTCCAGCCGTTCGACGAAACTGTCCACGCGCACCTCAAGCGATGTGTTGCCCGTCCAGGTGACGAAGGCTTCCTGAACGACGGTGTCGTTCAGATAAGCGGGTTTCAAAAAGGCGAGGTTGTCGACGCAAACCGTGGTCACGGCGCGCTGTGTGTAGCGCCGGGCGGCCACGGCGCCGACGACGTCGATCCACGCCATGATCTGGCCGCCGAACAAGCGGGGTTTGGCATAGCCGTTGCAGTGCTGGGGAAGAACGATTTGTACGCTCGTCGTGACTTCTGCCATGGTTGTTTTCCTTTCATGCATTGATGTAAGCGAACTTCGGGACGGGGCCTGGAGGGGCGTGTTCAGATTTACCGCTCCCTGAAGGCCGATTTATCCGGTGTGCGCGAGTATACGCCGAGCACATCGCCCCGCTCGATGCGCAGCAGGTTATCGGGCCGGTAAATCGCCTTGCCGCGCTCGATCACCAGCACCAGCGTGTCGTAATCCGTTTCTATCTCCGCTACCGTCTTGCCGATCCAGCGGCTGTCAATGTCCACGCGCATGGTCATGATCTTTGAATCGAGAGGCGCTTCGTTGCTTTGGGCCTTGGTGTACTGCTCGACGAAGCCCGCGGAGATGATGCCGGTCGGAATAGTCACCGCCCCCACGCCGAGGAAGGAGATGATCACAGCCATGACCCGGCCCATGATCGTGACGGGATAGACGTCGCCGTAGCCCACGGTCAGCAGCGCCGACACGCTCCACCACATACCCGAGAAGGCGTTCTCGAATTTGTCCGGCTGGGCCTGATGCTCGGCGCTGTACATACACAGCGAAGAGGCCATCATCAGCACCAGGATAATGAACAGCGATGAAACGATCTGGTTCTTTTTATCCTGCAAAACGGACGTGATGACGTTGAAGGAATCGTAATTGGCGTTAATGCGGAAGAGATGGAAGATGCGCACCACGCGCATCATGCGGAACGCGACCGCGCCTGAGAGAAAGAAAAAAGGCAGGATGGTCAGCAGCTCGACGATTCCGTAGAACGAGCACAGAAAGCGCAGCACGGCCATCTTTTTCGTGCGGTTGGGATAGAGATACTCCGCCGTCCAGATGCGCAGGCCGTATTCTACGGCGAATAAAAACATGGTCGCGATCTCAACGCCGCGCAGCAGGGGATAGAGCGGCTTCAACGACTGAAAGGTTTCCAGAAACAGCGCCAGAATGTTGCACACGATGACGGCCACGAGGAAGATGTCGAAACTGCGGCTTGGCCCGTCGCTCGTATTGCTGATTTGTATGACATCGAAGACGCGCTTCTTCACGCGCTCATACCGCTCGCGGTTTTTCATGCTGCTCGCCTGCCGACATATAATGATATAATATTATACCACGAAAAGCGCCCGCGCAACAGCGTTCCGGACAAAAAACGGAAAAAAACAGTGGCCCGGCCGGCCGCGTTGTGCTATAATATAAAAACCCGCCGAAAACGCGCGCTGAGGAGATGAACATATGCACACCATCGAGGAAATGACATTCAGGCGGCGCTTCTGCGTCAATCCATACAAAAAACTGCGGCTGCCGCTGGGCGAGATGAGCTGCTTTAAGGACTGGCTGAACGACCGGCGGGGCGATCCTTACCCGGTTGTGCGCTCCTGCGAGGGGGAGGAGACGCTTTCCGAAAGTCTGCCGGACGCGCGCTACCGCGTTGAAAATCGCGCATCCCGTCCGCTCTTCAAAGCGCGCCTTCTCGGCCGGCATTTCCCTTACGCGACCTATGATATCGGGCTGGATGAGCTGGAGGCGCGCGAGCCTTCCAGCGGCGTCGGCATGCTTATCACTCCGGAAGGCCTGCCGCGCCTGACCATCGCGGCGAGGCGAACGGGAAGCGGCGTGTGCGTTTGGTGCGCCGTTGAAGGCGAGGAAAAAACGCGCGCGCTGGAATGCCGGCGTCCGTTCGAGCCCGGAACGCACCTGATCGTTACGTGCCGCGGCAGGAGCTTTGACATCTACCTGCAATACGGCAGAAAACCCGAGTATGCCGGGACGTTTTCGCTGCCTGCGTTCAGCCGGATGATCGCCTACGATGTGTTTTCCCGAACGACGGCGGCTCTTTTCGTCAGTCTCGCGCCGGGCGAACGCATGCAGGGCGCGGCGGAGTTTTACCTCGAGGGCGGCATCAGCCACGCGGACATGAAATGTATGCGTTACGAAAACGGCGAGCCCTTCATGGATCGCGGGAGGCTGTTCCTGACCTTGTCCGCGCGGCTGCAGGCGGCCGGCTTCCAGGCTGTCGTGTCGTGGAACCCATCCACCGACGATATCCGCATGGAAGGCGCGATCTTTTTCGACGCGGGCGACGGCCTCTGGTGCTCAGACGTGGCGACCTCGGCGGTGTTCGACAGGCGTTCCGGTGAATGGTATGTCTGGGCCTGCTCGTTCTCCCACGGCCACGTCCTCTGCTGCGGCAAAAGCTTCGCCGACCTGCGCTACGGCATCAACGTGCTGGATGTCAGCCTGATGCCGTTTGAAAAGAGTGAAAAGGGGAAAGCCGATTCCCTCGGGGCGGAGGACGCCGACGGCGACATCGACCGCGCCATTGTGAGCGACGACCGGCTTTTCTTCGCCAAGTTCGGAGATGAGGATCCGGATCTCACGTTTGACGAAGCGCGCGGCAAATGGCTTCTCGCCATATGCCGTTTGGTGGACTGCGGCGGCAAGGGCGGCAAATACCGCTATTTTCTCTATGAATCGGACGACCCGCTGAGCGGCTTTTCCTATGTGGATCATGTAAGGGAAGGAGACGACACGGGAGGCTCCTTCATCCGTGTTGCGGGAAGGATGTATCTGCTCTGCGGTTCGGGCTTCGACCAGCGCGCGCAGTATCATCTGCACCCCATAGACGACCTATCGCGCTGCGAGCGGCTCAAATTCGACTATGACGACGGCGGGTATCGAGGCTGGGGCACGCTCATTCCGGTTCCCTGCGGCCGGCGGCTGAAATACGTGATGATGACGTTCGATCGCCACAACGGCAGCGACTACAACTGGAGCTATGGGAACATCTACGTGTTCGAAGCGGATATGATGAACGAAAGATGACGCGCCCCCACGGGCGGAAATGGTTTGCGCATCGCAGCGCAATGATCGCGGCGAAGGAGTATCCGGTCCGCGCGGCGGCGCAGTAACTTAATATAAAGCGCCTGCCACAAAACGGCTGCGGCCTGCGTCTATAATAACAAACATCCCCCGAGGAAATACGAAATAAAGCGATTTATGGAAGATATGGTGCTGGACATGAAGAAAACTGCCGTATGGCTGCTGACCATCCTGATACTCCTCGCCGCGATGGCTGCCGGAGCTGAAGAAACGAACAGAACGATTGAGGAAACCCCCTCCGAAACGGTTCAGGCCGCTGAAACGGCGGTTGAAGAAGCCGTAGAATTGGCGATGTACAGTCGCGGGGATCAGGTCAAGGATCTGCAAAAGCGGCTGTATGCGCTCGGCTTCCTGTCGGGCAGCATCGACGGCATCTACGGCAACAACACGTATCTCGCCGTCAAAGAGGCGGAGGAATATCTGCGCCTTCTGGAACAGCGCCGGATCGACGAGGCCGCCGAAGCGGCGATGGCCGCGCTGACCACGCCCGCGCCGACCGCGCCTGAAGGCGTAACGGCCGCCGCGGCGCCGGATGAAACGCAGCTTCCCGTTGCGACGCCCGCGCCGACGCCCGCGACCGTGGCCGACGGCGTGGCCGACCTGGCGCTTCAGGAGATACTCTTCGGTGAGGCCGACGATTTGTACCTGTGCGACGTGTCGCTTGGCGGCAGCGGTCTGGCGGCGAAGCGCGTCCAGCGGCGTCTGATCGTGCTCAACTACCTGAACGACGCGGCCGACGGCGTGTTCGGCGTCAATTCGCAGACGGCTCTGGCGGCGTTCCAGGTAGCGAATGAGTTGGATGAAACGGGCGTCGCCGATCGAGAAACGCAGAAGCGGCTGTTTTCCAATGAAGCGAAAGCGGGCAAAAAACCCGTTTACAACCAGCTCGTGTTGGGCTCAAGCGGCGATATCGTGCTGCAGGTACAGCGGCAGCTCATCATACTCGGCTTTATGACCGATTCGGCCAGCGGCGTTTACGACAAGTCCACGCAAAGCGGCGTTATGGCGCTGGAAAAATATCTCTATGTGATCGATCATCCCGAGCTGAAGCCCAAGAAGACCAGCGTGCCGCAGACAACCGCCGAGATCATAGACAGCGCCTCCGGCGTGGAGGCTATGGCGGCGGCGGATCCCGAAAGCAATCCCTATGAGGAGCAGCCTGAAACGGTGTCCGCGGCGGATTCTCTGGGCTTTGTGGCGAGCGGCGTGATGAGCGACGCTCTGCAGCGGCGGTTTCTGGAGGACGGCATCCCCGTTTACAGCGACGTACTGCGCAAGGGCGATTCCGGCGACGACGTCGTGCGCCTCCAGCGCAGGCTGTACACGCTGGGCTATCTCACGAAAAGCGGCGTCGACGGACTTTATGGCAGCGGCACCGAGTCGGCCATAAAGAAGTTCCAGGAACGCAACCGCATGGAGCAGACGGGCATTTCCGATCAGGTCGTTCAGTATACGCTGTTCTCGACGGACGCCGTGAAGTCCATCAAGCCCTACCAGATAAAGGTGAGCCTGTCCGACCAGAAGGTGTATGTTTACGCGCCCGACGCCTATGACAATTACACTATACTCAAGAAGACCTTCACCTGCTCGACCGGCACAAACGCCAACCCCACGCCCAAAGGCACGTTCAGCAATACGGGCCGCGGCGCGCGCTGGCATTATTTCAAGAAATTCGACTGCTGGGCGCAGTATGCCTGGTATATCGACGGCGACATCATGTTCCACTCGGTGCTCTACGACCAGCAGGATGAATCCACGCTGCGCAACGCCTCCGTATGGGCCCTGGGTTCCAAGGCTTCGCACGGCTGCGTGCGGTTGTCGGTGAAGGACGCCAAATGGATCTGGGATAACTGCAGCTCAGGAACGACCGTCGTCGTGTATTGACGGACATCAGAAAAGCGCGCCGTTTCCTTTTCGGAGACGACGCGCGTCTTTTATGGGGCTCAGTTCGAGAAACAGACCTGATTCTGTTTATCAAACCTGTGCGCGTACCCTGAGATTGCGATTGACGATGTTCTTCGGCGTGCGGCCCTCGAGCGCGTCTATGATGCGAAGGGAAGCGGCTTCGGCCATCGCCTTGCGCGCTTCATGGGTATTCGTTCCGACGTGCGGCGTCAGCACGACCGAGCGCAGCGCCAGAAGGCGCGCGGGAACATGCGGTTCGTCCGGGAACACGTCGAGGCCGGCGCCGCCCAGGCGTTTGGCCTCCAGCGCGTCGATCAGCGCTTCATAGTCGATCGTGCCGCCGCGCGAGGTGTTGATGACGACCGCGCCGTTCTTCATGCGCGCGATCTCATGGGCGCCGATGAGTCCCTGCGTTTCAGGCGTAAGCGGACAGTTGACGGAAACGGCGTCGGAAAGGGCGAGCAATTCGTCGAGCGTGCAGAAACGGGCGCCGTTTTCCAGCGCCTCATCCAGCCGGCGGCGGTTGTGATAGAGTATGTTCATGCCGAATGCCCGGGCCATATCGGCCAGGCGGCGGCCGATGCGGCCCATGCCGACGATGCCCAGCGTGGCTCCGGCCAGGTTGTGAGACATGTTCTTGCCCATGCCGAAAGAATCCTCCGGCGCGCCGGCGCGCAGGCCCGCGTCCAGTTCCGCGATGCGGCGATACACCGAGATGAGCAGCGCGAAAGCCAGTTCCGCGGTCGATTCTGTGGTGCTGTCCGGGATATTGGTCACGAGTACGCCGCGCTCGTCCGCGGCATCCACGTCGACGCGGTCGTATCCCGCTCCGAAATTGCTGATGATGCGAAGCTTCGGCGCGGCCTCGATCAGCGCGCGGGGCATAGGGCCGCACGCCAGCACAGCCTCGCAGTCGGCCATGAGCCGTTTCAGCTCGTCCGGGGTATAAGGCGCGCGGTTTCTCGGATAGAACACTTCGTATTTTTCATAAAGCGCGGACAGGCCGGCTTCAGGAATCGGATGCGTCACGACGACCTTTTTTTTCTGTTCCATTATCGGCAGCCTCCTGAGCAGTTTTGTCGGTTCATGGATCCCCTCGGAGTATTTCCTTCGCCGCGTCGAGGATGGATATATCCTCCGCGCTGCCCTGGGCGAAATCGGGCTTGCCGCCGCCTTTGCCGCCGCTGCGCGAAGCCGTCTCCCGGAGCAGCCGCCCCATATCGCGGTCAACGCCGCCGCCGCGCGCGAAGATAACGCTGTAGCCACCTTCCTTTTCCGCGGCCAGCAGGGCGACGGTGTTCTCGTCCCGCGTGAGCTCCGCGGCCAGGCGGCGCAGTCCGTCCATGGTCAGGGGGCCGAGGACGCCGGCCGCGACGCGCATGCCGCCGATCTGATCGGCGCTTTCCCGCAGCGCCTGAACCTGACGCAGCGCCTCGTTCTGGCGCATGACGGAAAGCTCATGCTCCAGCGACGCGACGCTTTCTTTGAGCCGCTCGACGCTCTCGGGAAGCTGTTCGGGTTTGGCGGATAACAGAGCGGCGGCTCGCGTGCACGCGTCGTATTTTTCGCGATAGTCCAGAACGGCGCGCATGCCGCATACAAACGCCAGCCGGACCTTGCCCTTGCTGGGGCGGGCGTCGATGATCTTCACCAGCGCGATTTGTCCGGCGGATGACGGATGCGTGCCCCCGCAGGCCACCATCTCGCGATCGCCGATGGCAACGATGCGCACGTGTTCTTTGACCGTCGGCGGCTTGCGCAGCGGCAGCGCCTTCAGCTCGCCCTGATCCGGGAACCAGCAGCGGATGGGAACGTCGCGCTGGATCTCGGCGTTGACCTCGTCCTCCACGGCGCAGATCTGTTCGGGCGTCAGGTGCGTTTCGCCCCGCGGCATGGTCACATCGATGGTGGAAAAAGCCGCGCCCAGGTGGAGGCCGATCGTGACGCCGCCGAAGAGCCGCCACACAGCGCCGGCGATCATGTGTTCGCCCGCGTGCTGCTGCATGTGATCGAAGCGCCGGCCCCAGTCGATTTCGCCGCGAACGGTTTCGCCGGCGGCGAGCGCACCGTCGACAGCATGCCAGACCTCGCCGGATTCATCGACGGACACGTCGGTCACGCGCAGCCCGTTCAGCGTGCCGGTATCGAACGGCTGGCCTCCGGAAGTGGGGTAGAAGGCGGAACGATCGAGCGCGACCGCGCAGCCCGAGCCGGACGGATGAACGGCCGTGACGACGGCTTCAAACGACGTCAGATAGGACTGATCGTAATAGAGACGGTTGGTCATCTTGAATATCCGCCTTCCTCAAATGAACAGTGTGAAGTATCGAAACGATTGTATTATATCACAGCCATTCTTCCCGCGCAATCCCGGATCTGATGAATTTGCCGGCGCTTCAACGCCGCTTGCCGCCCCGATGAGCGGCGATAGCCGGCAAAAATGCGGCCTTGCGCAAAACGGGCGAAGCATGTATAATGTTTGTCGGGAATCCGCCGCCGTGAAAAATACAATCCATTCGTGAGGAGGTCATCGTATGCTCGAAACAGGCGTCAGGGCGCCGGCGTTCAGTCTGCCGGATCAGAACGGCGTGGTTCACGCGCTGTCGGACTATGCCGGGAAGAAGGTCATTCTGTATTTCTATCCGAAGGACAACACCGCGGGCTGCACCGCGCAGGCCTGCGGCTTCGCGGCGCTGTACCCGCAGTTCGTTGAGAAGGACGCCGTGGTGCTGGGCGTAAGCAAGGACAGCGTCGCCTCGCACAAGAAGTTCGAGGAGAAGTACGGCCTGCCGTTCACGCTGCTCTCCGATCCGGAGCTGGAAGCCATACGGGCTTATGACGTCTGGCAGGAGAAGAAGCTCTATGGCAAGGCGTCCATGGGCGTCGTGCGCACCACGTATCTCATCGATGAGAACGGCGTGATCGTGAAAGCCTTCGGAAAGGTCAAGGCTAAGGAGAATCCCCAGGATATGCTGAACGCGCTGGATGAATGACGCGCGCAGAAGACCGGCGGCGCGAAGCTGTGATTCGCTTCGCGCCGCCGGTTTTCGTGTCCTTTGACTCCCGCGTCTTTCAAAGGCCCGCTACATGAGCAGATAGACGAACGCGATAAAAAGCCCGACGGACAACAGCAGCAGCCCGAACGAGACGCTCACCGTGATGCGGCGCAGGTTCGCGTTCATCTCCTGCCAGCCGGCCGCGAATACGTACACGAAGCTGGCCGTGATAG
>JAFZRB010000398.1 GCA_017620115.1 Clostridia bacterium
CGACGATCTTGTTGTTGAATTCATAGCCGCTGCCGGGCTCGCGCGGGTAGATCTCGATCACGCAGTGGCCGAACTGGCCGTGGCCGCCGGTCTGCCGCTTGAACAGGCCCTCGGCCTTGACCGTCTTGCGCACGGTCTCCTTGTAGGCCACCTGAGGCGCGCCGACGGTGGCTTCCACCTTGAACTCGCGCAGCAGGCGATCGACGATGATTTCCAGGTGCAGCTCGCCCATGCCGGCGATGATGGTCTGACCCGTCTGGTCGTCGGTATAGGTCTTAAAGGTCGGATCCTCTTCCGCCAGGCGCATCAGCGCGATGCTCATCTTGTCCTGACCGGCTTTGGTCTTGGGCTCGATGGCCACGCGGATGACGGGATCCGGGAATTCCATGGATTCGAGGATGATGGGGGCCCTTTCGTCGCACAGCGAATCGCCGGTTGTGGTGTCCTTAAAGCCCACGACGCCCACGATGTCGCCGGCGCGGACCTCCTCGACCTCTTCACGATGGTTGGCGTGCATGCGGACGATACGGCCCACGCGCTCGCGCTTGCCTTTCGTGGAATTGAAAATATAGCTGCCCGCGGTCAGAACGCCGGAATAAACGCGCACGAACGCGAGCTTGCCGACGAACGGATCGACCATGATCTTGAACGCGAGCGCGGAGAACTTCTCGTCGTCGGAGGCGACGCGGGTCTCCTCGGCGCCGGTATCCTTGTTTAAGCCGCTGACCGGCGGGATATCGACCGGGGAGGGGAGGTAATCGACGACCGCGTCCAGCAGTGGCTGAACGCCCTTGTTGCGGTATGACGTTCCGCACAGCACGGGGTTCAGCTTGCCGGCGATGGTCGCGCGGCGGATGGCGGCCTTCAGTTCGTCAACGGTGGGCTCTTCGCCCTCCAGGAACTTCTCCATCAGGGCGTCGTCGCTCTCGGCGACGGCCTCGATGAGGTTGGCGTGCCACAGCTCGGCCTCTTCCTTCATGTTCTCCGGGATCTCGGATTCGTCGATGATGTTGCCGAGATCGTCCTTGTAGATTTCGGCCTTCATCGTCAGAAGATCGATGATGCCGACGAAGTTCATTTCAGAGCCAATGGGCAGCTGAATCGGCGTGGCGTTGGCCTTCAGCCTGTCCTTCATCATGTCCACAACGCGGAAGAAATCCGCGCCGGTGATGTCCATCTTGTTGACGTAGGCCAGGCGGGGCACGCCGTATTTCGTGGCCTGACGCCAGACGGTTTCGGACTGCGGCTCAACGCCGCCCTTGGCGCAGAAAACTGCGACCGCGCCGTCCAGGACTCGAAGGGAGCGTTCAACCTCGACGGTAAAGTCGACGTGACCGGGCGTGTCGATGATGTTGATCTGGCAGTGGCGCCATTCGCATGTGGTCGCGGCGGAGGTAATGGTTATGCCGCGCTCCTGCTCCTGCTCCATCCAGTCCATGGTCGCGGCGCCTTCATGCGTCTCGCCAAGACGATGCGTGCGGCCCGTATAGAACAGGATACGCTCCGTCGTGGTGGTTTTGCCGGCGTCAATATGAGCCATGATGCCGATGTTGCGCACATGCTCGAGCGGATGAGTCCTCGACACTTCTTACTTTCCCCTTTCAGTTCAGAACGATGCGAATTCTTCGCAGAAAATTTGCCGGTCTTACCAGCGGTAATGCGCGAACGCCTTGTTGGCCTCGGCCATCTTGTGCATATCCTCGCGGCGTTTCACGGCGTTGCCGGCGTTGTTGGCGGCGTCCATGATTTCAGCGGCCAGCCTGTCGGCCATGCTGCGTTCGCTGCGGTTGCGGGAGAAGGTCACGAGCCAGCGGAGCGCCAGAGTCTGACGGCGCTCGGGGCGAATCTCGACAGGCACCTGGTAAGTGGCGCCGCCCACGCGGCGGGCCTTGACTTCCAGGGACGGCATGATGTTCGCCAGAGCGGCGTTGAACACTTCCATGGCGTCCTTGCCGGTCTTTTCGCTCACCTGCTCGAAAGCGGTGTAGCACACGGACTGCGCGACGCCGCGCTTGCCGTCATACATCAGCTGGTTGATCAGTTTGGTAATGATGGTGGTGTTATATACCGGATCCGGAAGCACTTCGCGCTTCGGAATAAATCCACGTCTGGGCATGGGTTGTCCCTCCTTAAAATGTTGACGTATCGCTGACTTGGGAAACACACAGGCGGCTCTTCGGGGCATTTGGCGCTGCCCCTCGATCCTGAGCCCGATCCGGTGGGGAGATCGATCCGACGTTCCTTCCAGACCTTTTTCCTCATCAAACCGCCCTCAGGCGAACCGGCTGTTACTTCTTCGGCCGCTTTGCGCCGTAGAGAGAACGGCCCTGCATACGCTTGGCAACGCCGGCGGCATCCAGAGCGCCGCGGATGATGTGGTAACGGGTGCCGGGCAGGTCGCGCACCTTGCCGCCGCGGATCAGCACGACGGAGTGCTCCTGCAGGTTATGGCCGATACCGGGAATATAGCAAGTACCTTCGGTCATGTTCGTCAGGCGGACACGAGCGATCTTACGCAGCGCCGAGTTCGGCTTCTTGGGTGTCAGCGTTCTCACCTGAAGGCAGACACCGCGCTTCTGCGGGCACTTCTGCAGAATGGGCGAATTGGACTTGGTCGTCCTCTTTTCCCTACCCTTGCGAATCAACTGATTGATCGTGGGCATGGAGACACCTCCTCAAAATTGTCAGGATATGGGGTTCTATATACGACCCCGCAACCCTCGGGGCATATAGACGGTTTGCTTCAGCGCCGGATCGCGGCGGCCGCGGCCTTTACCTGCACGCCGCACGCCTCTCCCAGCGCCTTCATCGACGGAACCTCGATGATTTCAATGCCCGCCGCCCGGCAGGCGTCGAACACCGGCCGCGTGACGAACATGTCCGCGTCCTGGGCGATGAACACGCGAGAAACGCCGCCCGCTTCGATGGCGCGCAGAACCTGCTTCGCGCCGACCACCCTGTTCGATCCGGAGAGCATCTCGAGCATTCATCATCATCCCTTCCGCCAGTATTTCCAAACTTCTGAATTGTAACACTTGTCAATATGAATTGTCAATCATCAGTCCATTAAATTTTGCGGGTAAACACCGTTTTTTGCGCCTTCCGGCGGGTCGAAAACGGACTTCCCCTGCGTTTAACGCGCGGGGAAGTCCGTCGGGGCGTGAGACAGGGATCAATCGTAGACTTCCTGGATGTTGACGTCGTTGTAGTACTTGAGGCCGGTGCCGGCGGGGATCAGCTTGCCGACGATGACGTTCTCCTTCAGGCCCAGCAGCGGGTCGACCTTGCCCTTGATGGCAGCTTCGGTCAGAACGCGGGTCGTCTCCTGGAAGGAGGCGGCTGAGAGGAAGGAATCGGTGGCCAGCGAAGCCTTGGTGATGCCCAGCAGCATGCGCTTGGCGGTGGCCGGCCGGCCGCCCGCCATGATCGTGGCCTCGTTCGCGCGTTCAAACTTGAACAGGTCGACCATCGAGCCGGGCAGCAGGTTGGTGTCGGCCGCGTCCTGAACCTTGACCTTGCGCATCATCTGGCGCACGATGACCTCGATGTGCTTGTCGGCCACGGCCACGGCCTGCGAGCGGTAGGTGCGCTGCACCTCGCGCAGCTGGTAGTCCTGCACCGCGCGCACGCCGAGGATGCGCAGGATGTCCTGCGGATTCTGCGCGCCGTCGGTGAGGGGAGTGCCGGCGTCGATCGTCTGGCCGTCGGTCACCTTGAGCTTCGCGCCGTAGTTGATGGCGTAGGTCCGGCTGTCGCCGTCCGCCGTACGGATGATGACCTCGCGTTTCTTCTTCGTGTCGGTGATGGTCACCGTGCCGCTGATTTCGGCCAGCACGGCTTCGCGCTTCGGACGGCGCGCCTCGAACAGCTCCTCGACGCGGGGAAGACCCTGCGTGATGTCGTCGCCGCTGGCGACGCCGCCGGAGTGGAAGGTTCGCATGGTCAGCTGCGTGCCGGGCTCGCCGATGGACTGCGCCGCGATGATGCCCACGGCCTCGCCCACGTCGACCAGCTTGCCGTTGGTCAGGTTCGCGCCGTAGCAGCGCGCGCATACGCCGGTCTCGCTGCGGCAGGTGAGCACCGTGCGGATGCTCACGTCGGTGATGCCGGCGCCCACGATGCGCTGGGCCGTGTCCTTGTCGATCAGCTCATTCGTGCGCACGATCACTTCGCCGGTGTTCGGATCGGTCACGTCCTCGGCGGCCACGCGGCCGGTCAGGCGCTCTTCGAGCTCCTCCAGCACGCCCTGTCCGTCGGTGATGGTGTTGACGATCTGACCGCGCACGCGCTCGCCGCGGGCCGCGAAGCAGTCCACCTCGCGGATGATGACCTCCTGCGATACGTCGACCAGGCGGCGGGTCATGTAGCCCGAGTCGGCGGTCTTCAGGGCGGTATCGGCCAGCGCCTTGCGGGAACCGTGCGAGGAGAGGAAGAATTCCAGAACCGTAAGGCCCTCGCGGAAGTTCGCCTTGATGGGCAGCTCAATGATGGAGCCGGACGGGGAAGCCATCAGGCCGCGCATGCCGGAGAGCTGGCGGATCTGGTTGGTCGAGCCGCGGGCGCCGGAGTTGGCCATCATGGAGATGGGGTTGAACTCATCCATGGATTCCATAACGGCCTTGGTGATGTCGGTCGTGGCCTTGTCCCACACGTTGATGACCGCCTGGTAGCGCTCGTTGTTGGAGAGACGGCCGCGCTTATACTGCTTTTCGATGTTCAGAACGTCCTGCTCGGCCTGGTGCATGATGGTCTTCTTGCTGTCAGGCACCACGACGTCCGCCACCGACACGGTCAGCGCGCCTTTGGTGGAGTACTGATAGCCCATGGACTTGATGGCGTCCAGCATCTGAACGGTGCGGGTGACGCCGTGCGCGCGGTAGCAGGCGTCGACGATCTTGCCCAGCATCTTCTTGTCGACGATCTTGTCGACCTCGTGGCGGAACATGTCGTCGATGGTTTCGCGCGGCGTCATGCCCATGTCCTGCGGAATCTGCTCGTTGAAGATGACCTTGCCGATGGTCGTTTCGACGATCCGGCTGTATTCGACGCCGTCGATGGTGCGGAACATGCGGATCTTGCACAGCGCCTGCAGCGACAGGTTGCCGGTCTGGTAGGCCATCAGCGCTTCGTTGACGTCGGTGTAGATATTGCCCTCGCCCTTCGCGCCCGGACGCACCTGCGTGAGGTAGTAGCAGCCCAGGATCATGTCCTGCGTGGGAATGACGACGGGTTTGCCGTCCTGCGGCTTGAGGATGTTGTTGGCGGAGAGCATCAGGAAGCGGGCTTCGGCCTGCGCCTCCATGGTCAGCGGCACATGAACAGCCATCTGGTCGCCGTCAAAGTCGGCGTTGAAGGCGGTGCACATCAGCGGATGCAGCTTGATGGCCTTGCCTTCGACCAGGATGGGCTCGAAGGCCTGGATGCCCAGGCGGTGCAGCGTGGGCGCGCGGTTCAGCATGACCGGGTGCTCGCGGATGACCTCCTCCAGCACGTCCCACACCTCGGGCTTCACGCGCTCGACGGCGCGCTTGGCGGACTTGATGTTGTGAACGAGCTCCTTCTCGACCAGCTTCTGCATGACGAAGGGCTTGAACAGCTCCAGCGCCATTTCCTTCGGCAGGCCGCACTGATACATCTTCAGCGTCGGGCCGATGACGATAACGGAGCGGCCGGAGTAGTCCACGCGCTTGCCCAGCAGGTTCTGGCGGAAGCGGCCCTGCTTGCCCCGTAACATTTCGGAGAGGGACTTGAGGGGGCGGTTGCCGGGGCCCGTCACGGCACGGCCGCGGCGGCCGTTGTCGATCAGGGCGTCCACGGCCTCCTGCAGCATGCGCTTCTCGTTGCGCACGATGATGTCCGGCGCCCCCAGCTCCAGCA